>JAEUUV010000342.1 GCA_016787285.1 Saprospiraceae bacterium
TGGCACCGTAATCCACAACACCGCCTCCATTTACTTCGACTTCAACAGCCCGATCCATACGAACAAGACCCGGCACCAGATCGGCAGGAATTTCATCACGGTAGCCATATCCGATCCCGAAGCGCCCCTGACCAATGTCCGTGTTTTCCCCAACCCGGTGACGGAGACGGCATTGCTGACATTCGAAGGGTTGCCCGAAGGAACGTACCGGTTCGTTCTGCTGGATGCGCTGGGCCAAACCCGGCTGGATGCGCCGCTGAACCGAAACACGTACACGCTCCAGGGCGAGGAACTCGCAAACGGTGTGTACTTTTTTCAGATCCTGGACGACAAGGGAAGAAGTGCCGGCGCGGGCAAGGTGCTGATGCAGCGGTGAGTTTGAGCGGGTTTAACGGGGCCGGAATTACCTTTGCGAATTCAAGTTCCTGCTCAGCCCGCTCAACTTTTTTTTCATGCAAAACCACCTCACACTCTCTCCCGAAGTGCGCGCCGCACTGGCTGAAAACCAGCCCATAGTCGCGCTCGAAAGCACGATCATCGCCCACGGCATGCCTTTTCCGAAGAATGTGGAAACCGCCCTGCGTGTGGAACAAACAGTGCGCCGCGCCGGCGCGGTGCCCGCCACCTGCGCGATTCTCGACGGCAGGATACGGGCAGGGCTTTCGCCCGACGAAATCGAACGGATCGGTAGAGCCGGCGCGGCTATTCCAAAAGCCAGCCGGCGCGACCTGCCCTACCTGCTCAGCCAGGGCCTGCACGGCGCCACCACCGTGGCTTCCACCATGATCGCGGCACAACTCGCGGGCATCCGGCTGTTTGCTACCGGGGGGATCGGCGGCGTACACCGGGGCGCCACCGCAAGCATGGACATTTCCGCCGATCTTCAGGAACTGGCGCAGACCCCCGTCGCCGTGGTTTGCGCCGGAGCCAAAAGCATCCTCGACATCGGCCTTACACTCGAATACCTGGAAACTTTCGGTGTGCCGGTGCTGGGTTTTCAGACCGACGAATTCCCGGCGTTTTATACCCGTCGCAGCGGCTTCGGGGTAGATTATCGGATGGAAACCCCGACGGAAATTGCCCGACTCCTGCAAGTGAAATGGCAACTTGACGCCCGCGGCGGGGTCGTGATCGGCAATCCTATCCCTGCCGAATACGAGCCGGACGCCGGCGTCATGGAACGGGCTATTGCCGAAGCGCTCGCCGACGCGGACCGCCAACAAATCAAAGGCAAAGCGATCACGCCGTTTTTGTTGGCGCGCATCGAACGGATCACGGGCGGGCAAAGCCTGGAATCCAATATCGAATTAGTGTGTCACAATGCCCGGCTGGCTGCCGAAATCGCCCGTGCATTTCAGGCGGAAGGGTAGGGGTGGCTATAAATTTACTTCCCGCTCCCAGGCGTCACCGGGTAGTTGGTAGAGCCGCCAAAATTCCCCGGCAATGATATTCGGGTCGTATTTGGTGCCGGGCTGCACCATGCCGTGTACGGTGACGGTGGCCACGCGGATGCCAAGCGGGGCGCATTCCTCGGCGAGGGCAAGAGCCAGATTGCGCATGCCGGCTTTACCTATGCTCAGCGAAATCAGTTCGGGCGGGGCTTTCAGTGCCGAGCCGCCGCCGGTGAGGAAAATTGTGCCCGCGCCACGTTTTTTCATGGCAGGCAAAAACGCCTGTGCGGCAATCAGCGCACCGACGGTATTGATCTGAAAATCCTGGTGAAAAACGGGCAGCGAAATGACAGACGGCGGCGCTGGGTTGTAGGCACTGGCATTGTAGTGCAGCAGGTCGAGGTCGGGATGTTCGGCGGCCAGACGGGCCAGCAGTTCGGTGTAAGCCGTTTCGTCGGCAATATCCACCGCAAAACCCTGGCTGCGGATGCCTTCGCCGGCCAGTTCCTGCTCGTAATGTTTCAGTTTATCCGCATCGCGGGCAATCATCAGCACTTCGAAACCTGAACGACCGAATTGACGGGCTACAGCCATACCAATCCCCGGGCCGATTCTAATAAGCAATAATTTCATGGATGTTTTTTGGCAACCTAAACGGATGGCGCTGCAGAAGGTTCTCCTAACTTCGCGACCTGTTTTAGTGCACCCGTTGCACCACCCTCGTGCCACGGTCCGTTTTCAAAAAATACAAACCTGCCGGCCACGGGGAAAGGTCTATGGAACGACGCTCGCCGGGAGCGACTTCGCCGGTCCAGACCGGGCGCCCTGTGGCATCGGTCAGCCACACCGGCATGGAGCGTTCTTCTGCATGTTCCAAAAACAGCATCCCGGACGCCGGATTCGGGAATACGCGTATATTTTTTGCAAATACCTCGGGCGAGGACGTGACACCGGGCGTATGCAGGTCGAAAAACACATCGGCGAAGTTGGCGGGGTTGCCGTCTTCCCACACCCGAAACCAAAACCATGCGGCGCCGGGGGCAATGCCGGGTTGCACAATCAGTTTGAGGTAGGGTTGCTCGTTTCCCACGGCAGGGTTCATCAGGCCGCCGGCGGGAATGCCGACGTAGCAAAGCCCAAAGTCGCACAGATCCACGATCCAGTCTGCAGGACTGGCGTTTTCCATTCTTTTCCACCGCAATCGCAAGGAGTCGCCTCCGGGATTGTCAAAAAAAATGTAGCACTCGTTGGCCAGTTCCATGGCCACTTCTTTTTGCAGCAGCGCGCCGGGTATAGGGTCAAAGGTTTGTGCCGACGCGAGCGGCGCAGCAGCCATGAAGAGGAGGACGAGACGGTAGTAAAACATGCTGCGAAGGTAAGCACTTGTGGCTGCTGCCGTCCGCACGAACTGCGGTAAAAAATGCCAATACAAACAAAGCCCTCCCGATTGTTTCGGGAGGGCCTGTTGTTTTGTCAAATCAGCGCTTGACTTACTTGCCTTTTTTCTCCGGCTGTTCGGCCTTGCCGTCGGTTGCGTCCTCTCCGCCGACCTGTTTTTTGGCTAAGTACTCGGGCAGTTCCATGCCGGCCATGTTGAACAGGTCGTTGAGCGGCGGTACGGCGCGATACAAGCCGGAAATAAACTTCGAGGTCGAGTTGCCGTCGCCGTTGGAGGCGCCGTTGCCGCCTTCCCAAACCGTGACTTTGTCAATTTTGATGCCTTTGATGGCTTCCACCTGGGTTTTGACCAATTCGGGCAGTTTGTCGGCAATGAGCAGCAGCACGGCTTCGCGGGTGTTGCCGCCGGCGGAGTCCACGATTTTCTGGAAACCCTCGGCCTGCTTGCTCAACACCTCGTACAAACCGCGTGCCTCGGCTTCCTGCTTGAGGAAAATAGCGTCGGCTTCACCCTTGGCCACCCGGCGAATCTGTTCGGCTTGGGCCTCGGCGGCGATTTCGGCTTTGCGCTTTTCGATTTCGGCGCGGATCACCTCGTCGGCTTCGCGGCTGGCTTTTTCACGGGCGGCACGCGCTTTTTCGGCGGCTTCTTCGGCTTTGTACGACTCTTCGAGCGCTTTGGCCGACTGCACTTTTTCGGCAGTCATAGCCAGACGGAGCGATTCGGCTTCGGCCTCGCGGCGGGTAGCTTCGGATTTGGCCACCTGAATTTTCGACAGGTTCTCGCCCTCCATCGCGCGAGCATTAGCCTCAGCCACCCGGATACGCTGCAACTGCTGGGCTTCGGCCTCGCCGGATGCGGCAATAGCCTCGGCGTTGGCCACCTTGGCGCGCTGCAACTGGGTGGCTTCGGCTTCACCGATGACGGCAAGCGCCTGCGTTTCGGACACCTTGATACGCATCTCGCGCTGGGCTTCGGCCTCGCCGATGGAGCCGTCACGTTGCTTTTGCGCCACCGACACCCGGGCGTCGTTGATGGCTTTGGCAGCGGCTTCCTTACCGAGCGCCTGAATGTAGCCCGACTCGTCGTGGATGTCGGTCACGTTCACGTTGATGAGGCGCAGACCGATTTTTTTCAACTCGCTTTCCACGTGGTGCGATACGTTGCTGTAAAATTTGTCGCGGTCGGCGTTGATCTCCTCGATGTCCATCGTGGCGATCACGAGACGCATCTGACCTACGATGATGTCGTGGGCCACGGTGCGTACGGCGTTCAGGTCGAGGCCGAGCAGGCGTTCGGCGGCATTGGTCATTACTGTCGGTTCGGTGGAGATACCAACGGTGAAACGCGAAGGCACGTCCACGCGGATGTTTTGCTTGCTGAGCGCATTGCGCAGGTCCACGTCAATGGAAATGGGCGTCAGGTCTAGAAACGAAAAATCCTGAATAACCGGCCACACGAATGAGGCGCCCCCGTGGATACACCTGGCCGACTGGCCCGCGCCGGTTTTACCGTAGATGACCAGAATTTTATCAGACGGGCATCGCTTGTACCGCGACACAAACAAGCCGCCGAGGATGAACAGAAAGACGAGCAAAAAAACGAACAATAACAATACGGATTCCATGATTTGGTTGGATTGAATGATGTGAGGTGAAATTGTTGAGGTAGTACTATTTGACTAACAAATGGGTTTGCTTTTGAGCATCCGGCAAAGGGTGGAACGGTTGTACGATCAATTCACCCTGTTCGGTTAGGGCCACCACGAGAATCGGTGTGCCGGTAGGGATTTCTTCCGACTCCGACACGGCGTCCATCTCGCGCAGAGCGCCTTGCACCTGAATCATAACTTTACCGATGCCGCCCGACCGCGCGGGAATACGCAAGTGTACTTCCCCGGTTTGTCCGACGGTCTGCTGCATGTCGAGTGTGCCGGAAGATTGAAGTTGGAGCAAAAGACGAAGTAACCTCCACGCTAACCAGGCCGCCAGCACACCGGCTGCGGCGCCGGCTACCAGTGCAGCGATCAGGCCGGCTCCTAATCTTGTAACAACAACGCCGGTGTATCCCATGAACATCCCGAAGGCCAGCAGGCTGCGCACGCTCAGGAGTGTAAAACCGGTGTCAAAATCGCCG
>JAEUUV010000001.1 GCA_016787285.1 Saprospiraceae bacterium
CACGAAAAAGGGCACTTGCTGGTGGAGAATTAGGCCTGGTTTGCCGCTTGTAGCCCGGCGCCTGAATTCTAAACACGCCCGTAACTGATTTGGCGTCTTTGCCGAATTGCTCAGGGATACCCTACGATTTTACCACCTTCAAATACTGAAAAACCGCCCCATCCAGGCGCACTTGTATGAAATACGTCCCGGATGGCCAGGCGGAAGTATCCAGTTCGGTAACCTGTTGCGGATCTATCTGTCGTTCGTCCATGACAATCTTTCCCAGGAGGTCGAATACCGCGATTTGGTACCGACCTGCCGGGAGGGGTTTTCCCAACTTGCTGCCAACGATGATGTACGCATTAAACGGCGAGGGGAAAGCGATAAACGGCTTTTCATCTTCCTGAACGCCTGGAGCATTTTGGGTTGAAGTCAGGATTTGCTCTGTTCCGCAATTTGGAGCAAAGCACCCCATACTGTCTAAGCGAACAACCCATACGTTGTACGGGTAAGGATCGTCCGGCAACGAGTCTGCTATTTCCCCGGCAAAAACCAGATCGCCGTTGTCCAGTTCGGCGCCGGAGTACAAATAATTTTTGTGATCGCCCTGCGAAAAATCCATGACGCGTCGCTCCCACAGGAGTTCGCCGTCAGGGCGCAGCCTGCGTACATATCCGGCCATTACAGTGCCGATTGGGAGCGCCACAGAAGAGTTATCGTCTTTCCCCGATATAATAATGTCTCCGTTTTTGGCGACAAATACATGATAATAGTGTTGTAAATATTTTGTAATCTCAAACTTCGCCCATTCGATTTGGCCGGTCGCGTCCATTTTGAAGGCCATTTGAGGAGAAAAGCTGTAGCCAAGTACAAAAGTATCAATGTTCCAGATGCCGGCCAGGCTGCCGTCGGGATACGGCTCTATACGCACAAAATCTGCCTCGTATGCTTTTGGGAATGCCGAAGTCCAGAGCACGTTTCCATCTTCATCATACCGAACCACCACTGCGCGGCGATCAAAACTCTCCACACCGGTATAAGCCAAGGCCGCGCCGCCGTCCGGCATGGCCGTTACATGACTAATGCTACAATTGTTGTGTGCTCCCGGAAACTCCCGTTCCCACAAAAACGCCCACTTTCGGTCGTAGGCACGCAAACGCCCCCGGTATTTCAAGGTTGTCAGGTCCCGGTACTGGTACACGACATAGATACGCTTTTCGTTGGCCGATATGTTTCTCGCCCAATTTTTGGTACTTGGAAAACCGTAATCCCTGCGGGAGAGGTAGTTGCCCTGTAGGTCGTAGGCCAAAATGGAAAAGTATAATGAATCAACATAGAAGTAGCTCACATTCAGGAATATGGTGTCGCCTATGATGGCTGCGGGGCCTAAAGTATTCGTATCCAGAGTATCCAAATAAATTGATTTCCACATCAGGTTCCCATCGAAGTCCAGTTTGATAAGCCCCCCACAAATACGTTTGTTTTGATCGCAAAGCCCCGACACATGCACCAGGAGGCCGTCGGCCATAGGGATAATCTGTGTGGCGTTTTCATTGCCCTGCTGGAAGTCATAGCGTTTGCTCCAGTATTGGGCGGACAACAGGTTTTGGCACAAAATGAGGGCGGAAATAGAAAGTATGATCGTGCGAAGCATAGCGCGAATGGTTGGTGCAGGCACGCACAGACGTTTTCATCGCAGGGGTTTCCGAAGATACCGGTCTCCGTTTTCCTCTTGCAGAAAACAACTGCGCGTGCCCAGGGTGGAAATTAGTGGAGAACTACGATTTTACCGGAGTGGATAACCCGGCTACTGTGGTACAGACGCAGCCAGTAAGCGCCTGGAGAAACATGAGGAGGGGATGTGGATTTTCAGGTTACGAATTGGTAGATTCAGCCCCCCCCGAAACGAAGGAGACGGAGGTGTGCTTCAGGCATTCCGTGTGAAGCAGCAGAATGGTTTGCGGCGGCGCTGGGTGTGTGCATTTGGGTACTGCATTCTTTTTTCATGTGCATGAAGTTTGGTGTGAAAAAATGGTTCGTACTCTTCCTGAAATACTCAGCAAGGCAGACCTCCATGAAAAGCAGCCGGGATCAATGGTGGGGATTACTCGGACGGAAGCCCGGTCAAGTGCTGGCGCATTGTGCATAATGCACCAAAACTTATGCAATTATCCGTTAATAAACTTTAAAAGCCAACCTCGGCTGGATTAAGTTTTTGTTTTGCCGATTTTGTACAGCCTAAGTGTTACTCCCGCACCAGCAACTTTTCCCGTTCCGGCCCAGTAGACACCATCCGGAACGGCACGCCGAGGTAAGCCTCCAGTTCATCCAGAAATGCGCGGGCAGCGGCCGGCAAGTCTTCGATGCGACGCACGTCGTCGAGTGAACATTCCCAGCCTTTGAATTTTTTGAACACCGCCTGCACGTCCACCTGGCACAGGTCATAGGGCAGGTTGGTCGTTTCCTGCCCACCGTAACGGTAGTGGGTGGCTGCTGCGATTTCGGTAAAAGCGTTCAGCACGTCAATTTTGGTCATGCACAGTTCCGTAGTGCCGGTCAGTTGGATGGTATAGCGGAGCTGGGGCAAGTCTATCCAGCCGCAGCGCCGGGGGCGCCCGGTCGTGGAGCCGAACTCGTGTCCGGCTTCCCGCAGGCGATCGCCGGTAGCGTCCGACAATTCGGTGGGAAACGGGCCGCTGCCTACACGGGTACAATACGCCTTGGTGATACCGATGACCCTGCCCACACGTTGCGGCGCCACGCCAAGTCCGGTGCAGACTCCCGCCGTGATGGTGTTGGACGACGTAACGAACGGGTAGGTGCCGAAATCAATGTCCAGCATGGCGCCCTGAGCGCCTTCCGCCAGTACGTGCTTGCCCTGCCCAAGCGCGTCGTGCAGGTAGTACTCGCTGTCCACAAATGGCAACGCGCGCAGGGTGTCGAGACTGGCAAACCAGGCGTCTTCGGCGGCTTTCAGGTCGAAATCAATACTCGGGTAAATTTTGAGCAATTCGAGGTGCTTCTGTTTCAGCGCCTCGTACAGGTCGCGGAAGCCCGGTTGTTCCACATCGCCGAGCCGCAGGCCGTTTCGGCCGGTTTTATCCATGTAGGTCGGGCCGATACCCTTGAGCGTGGAGCCGATTTTTTCCTTGCCTTTGTGCGCTTCGCTGGCCGCGTCGAGCCAGCGGTGGGTGGGCAAAATGAGGTGGGCTTTTCGGGAAAGCAGCAGGCGTTTGTGAAATTGTACACCGCTTTGCTCCAGATTTTGCAGTTCCCGCTGGAATACCACGGGGTCGAGCACCACACCGTTGCCGATCAGGTTGATGAGGTTTGGACGGAAAATACCGGAGGGTACGGTATGCAAAACATACTTATTGCCGCCGAACTTGAGCGTGTGCCCGGCATTCGGCCCGCCCTGAAAACGGGCGACGATATCGTACTGATCGGCCAGATAATCAACGATCTTGCCTTTGCCCTCGTCGCCCCATTGCAGGCCGAGGATAACGTCAATGCGCATGGTAAGGTGGGTGCTCCGGTGGATGTGCCGGATTTTTTGGTAAAAAAGCGGGTCAAAGGTAGGTAAAGAAAACCGGGTGCGACACAGTACCGCACCCGGTTTTCTTTACCTTTGCCGCCATGTTTGCGAAGCGGTACTTCTTGGCAATGTTGACTTGGGCGCTGGTGGCACAGGCTGCCGCTCAAAGCATCCCCAACCCGTTCGACATTGTGCAGCGTCTGCCCGAAAGTCTCCGGGAGGCCGCACAGGTTCCTGCCGATGTGCCGCCTGATGTGGCGGCCAATCCATTCAATATTGTGGAGCACCAGGCGCCTGGCTCCGTTGTTCTGACCGGCGGCTCCGGTGTGGGCGCCCTGTTCGAGCCGACGGACGTGTTGCCCACCGGCGATGAAATGTCGGACACTGCCGTGTTCTGGTTTCTGGTGGCGCTATTGGCATTTCTTTCGTTTTCCATTGCCGCCAAGCGCAATATTGTCGGCAAGGTATGGCGTGGATTTCTTAACGATAACGCCCTGAACATCGCCCAGAAAGAGGCTGCCGGACTGATCGGCAGTACGCCGTACTACCTGCTTTACGGCAGTTTTCTGCTCAATGCAGGCACCTTCGCTTTTCTGATCGCCCGACATTTTAGCCCCAAAACGTTCAATAACCCCGGTTTTCTGGTGGTTTGCCTGCTGCTTGCAGGCGTACTTTTTTTAGCCAAACATATTCTGGTAAATATTCTGGGCGCGTTGTTCCCCGTGGCCAATGAGGCCCGGCGGTATAATTTCCTGATCATGGTATTCAATTGCGTGCTCGGGCTTTTTCTCGTTCCGTTCAATTTTTTGATCGCTTTTGCCCGTCATTACGGCGACTTTATGGTTTTCTGGACCCTGGCGCTGGCCGGTATTTTTTACCTGTACCGCGCCATGCGCGCCACCGCTATCGGCAGCAAATTTTTGAGCGGAAATCTATTTCACTTTTTCTTGTACCTTTGCGCCGTCGAAATAGCACCGGCAGTTGTACTGGTAAAACTCGCGTTATTGGCTTCGGAATGATTTTTTACTCAAGGACTTATCTAACCTTCGGCAAAAACGCAGGCCAGTACTCCGGGACGACCATCCAATCACCGAACAAATTTTAAAACACAACTCCCGAATGTCTGCCACTGCTGCACCTGTACAGGAAGAAACCTACAAAAAGGTCCAGAACATTCTCATTTCTCAACCTAACCCCAATTCCACACAACGGATCGCCTACGATGAATTGGAAAAGCGATTTGGTGTGCGGATTGACTTCGTCCCGTTTGTGACGGTAGAGGGCCTGACGGAAAAAGAGTACCGGAAAAATCGGGTTTATCCCAACGACTACACCGCTATCGTGTTCACCAGCCGCACGGCTATTGATCACTTTTTCCGGCTTTGCAACGAATTGCGCATCAAAATATCGGAGGATACCAAGTATTTCTGTTCCTCCGAAACCGTGGCGAACTACCTCCAGAAGTTCATCATGTTCCGCAAACGCAAGGTGTTCAACGGAGCCAAATCCATTCAGGATCTGAAGGCGTACATCCTGCGCAACAAGGACGAACGCTTTTTCCTGCCCTGCAGCGACCCGGGTAACCCCGAGGTCACCAAATTTTTTGCCGATCTCAAGGTGCCTATCCAGGAAGCGGTCATGTACCGGACGGTCAATACCGACCTGAGCGACCTGAAGGCCATCAAGTACGACATCATTGCATTCTTCTCGGCGCTCGAAATCAAATCCATGTTCGAGCAGTTTCCAGACTTTAAGCAGGAAGACCGTCGTATCTGTGTGTTTGGGAAAGCAGCCCACAAGGCCGTTACCGACAGCGGTATGAATGTGAACATTCAGGCCGGTACACCGGAAGCGCCCTCTATCGCCGTCGCACTCGAGAATTACCTGAAGATTTCCAACGCCAACTAATTGATTCGATTAAGTCCGATTGATTCGATTGATTCGATTACCCACTTGATGCCGCAGTTATCGCGCTCGGTAATCGAATCAATCGGATTTAATCGAATCAATCGAATCAATCGAATCAATCAATTATTCGCCGCAAACGCCTGTTCCACTTTTTTCCGGAATTGCTCGTAGGTCTCTGCCGGTATTTTGTGCCGGATGGACTGAAGAAACTGCCTCAACTTGGTGTATTCGCTCTCGGTGAGCATGTTGTCTTCCATGAACGTGTTGAACAGTTCAAGGAAGTTCTGGCTCACGTTGCGGGCAAATTCGATGCGCTTGACCTTGTCTTCCACGAAAGCCAGAAAGTATAACCCCTCGGTGTAGTTGAGCCGGCGGCGCATGACTAAGCCGTCCACCTCGTTTTTGATCGCTTCCAGGCGTTGGGCCGCCACCTCGGCGCTGATGATCTGCATTTCAAATCCGGCATACACTTCCTGCGCCTGTTCGCCATAGAACCTGATGAGTCGCTCCCGCCGGCGGAACACCCACCAGCCAACCAGAAATGTGAGTAACGCCGTGGTGGCCACCATGGTAATTTCCACGAAATACCCCGTATCCTGCAGGTACTGCATCTGCCGATCCCAAAAACTGGATCGTTGCGACAGTCCCCCTGTGCGTGTGGTGTAATCAAGTGGGCCGAAATCCCGCTCCGTCATTTGTCGGGTGCGGCGCAAGGCATTGATGTGGCCCATGAACGTGCGTTTCAGTTCGGGCAAGTCTTTTTCCAGAAAGTAGTCGCGCACGCTGCTGCCTTGTCCCAACTGGAAGCCGCTCCCGTAGCGCTCCTCGATGAGCAGGTTCGTTTTCAAAAAATAAAACAAAAATTGCTGCAACCGCTGGGTGTCGGTCACGGTGGCAGCGCGGAGGCTGTCACGTGAGCGGCCCCATTTGCGGCGCAGGTGTTCGGCCAGTTCGCGGGCATTGGGCTTGAGGATGTACGGCCAGCCGAGGCGTTTGAAATGCTCGCCGTTGAACTCAACCAACGACCCCGGACCGTGGTGCGTCACGGAGAGCAGGCGGCAGTTGGCCGGCAATCCAACCATTTTGCCGCCTAATTCAGCCATGTCGCCGGCGCTGCCCAGTGCTTCCCATAAGCCGGGGCCGAAAAAGGTTTCCGGGTTGATTTTGTCAAAGTTATCCAGCAAAACCACAAAATGCTGCTCCGGGTACCGGCGACAATGTTCCCAGAAACGCAGCAGTTCACCCGGCACGAAACGCCCCTTATCCTCGTGACCAATGTATTTTTTGTGAAATTCCAGATCGAACTGGGGCGAACACTCCACGAGCAAAATATTTTCGGGACGCCCTGTCAGCAAGCGGGCCAAGTGTTTGGTCTGTTTGGTGGCGCCCACCCCCGTGACACCCGAAATCACCATATTTTTTCGCTGCATGGCTTCCCGGAACAAGTCGCGGAAGGCCATCCATTCGATGGTGGAAAGGGAAGGCTTCGACGCGATGCGCAGGGCCGTGGAATCGCGGCGGCGATATGGAATCCGGTGCCAGGCGCAGTACAGTTGTTGCAGCGAGTCGGGCACATCCTGAAGCAGCAAATGCCGTTGCTGCGCCAGAATGCCGGCTTCATCCCAGACGGGATCAGGCTGGTCCCGCAACCCGAGCCAAATGGCCAGAATGAGGAGTGGTACCACAAAGAGGAGCGTACGGGTAGGGGAGGAGGATTTAAAATGAGCCGTCTGAATCACGCACAAAAGTAGAAGGATTACCGGGCTTGTGAAATTCGCTACTTTCGCCGCGCAATTTTTTTCAAACCAGGCACCATGTTCCGATACGTATCGCCCTTGATTCTCGCCATTTTTTGTTGCTACACGGTTCGTCTCGAAGCCCAGAATTTCCGGGTTCAAGTCGCCGCATTCGCCGATTCCGTGCCGGCGTCCTATTTCAAATCGCGCGGCATCAGCGGCGTGGTGGCCGGCGTGGACGACCACGGCATTTACCGGTACTATTTTGGGTCGTACCCCACGCGCCTCGAAGCGGAAAAAGCGCAAAAACAACTTGATGCCAATGACTTCAAAAACACGGTGATCATTGATCTGGAGGAGCAACGCCTGCTGACCGACCAAAGCCGCTGCGCGTATTTCAAAGGCGGACCGGTGCAGGTAGCCGAAAGCGATACGGTGCGTTTTGGCTATTTCGATCCGGGCAAGGCCACACTGTCCGACGACGGCAAAACCGATCTGGAATTTTTTCTAAAAAAACTCAAGGAAAAACCCGCGTCCGAATTGCGCATCCTCGGCTATTCCGACGCTACAGGTGCCGGCAAGGCCAACCTCGAACTGGCTACCAACCGCGCCCGCGTCGCCCGCAACTACCTCATTGATCGTGGCATTGATCCCGCCAGAATCCGGCTGCGCGTGTACGGCGAATCCGTTTCCGGTGGCATCGAAGACCCCGATGAAGTGGAACGCGAAAGCGAACGCGAGGAATTGCGCAAACTGTTCCGATGTGTAGTGCTGTACTGGAAAAATTGATTAGATTGATTCCGATTGATTCGATTAAGTCCGATTGATTCGATTATTCCGAATACCGAGCGTGACAACCGCGGCATCATGTGGGTAATCGAATCAATCGGACTTAATCGAATCAATCGAACCAATTCCTACAATTCCGTCGCTTGTTCCACATACTGGGAAATGGCTACATTCCCGCTTTCCTTGATCGCTTTGAAACCCGCTTCCACATTCACGAGGTTGTCGAAGCCCCGGTTTTTCAGAATGCTGATGGCGATAACCGAGCGGTAGCCGCCGGCGCAATGCACGAGGTATTGCACATCGTGGCGGAGTTCGGACATGTTTTTATTGATGAAATCCAGCGGAAAATTCTGCGCACCGATGACGTGTTCGGTGTCGTACTCGCTGTGGCGGCGCACGTCGAGTACGGTGTTTTTGCCGGTTTTCATGCGGTTGGCAAAGGTGTCGGCGCTGATGCTTTCCATCGAGTCAATGTCGTTGCCCGATGCCTGCCAGGCGGCAAAACCGCCTTTCAGGAAACCCAGCGTATTGTCGTAGCCCACGCGCGACAAGCGGGTGACGGCCTCTTCCTCGCGGCCTTCCGGACAAACCAGCAGGATCGGTTGCTTCAGGTCGGTGATGAGCGTGCCCACCCAGGAAGCAAACTGGCCGTCCAGCCCGATGAAAATAGCGCCCGGGACGAAACCTTTCGCAAACTCCTGCTCGGTGCGGGTGTCGAGGATGAGCGCCCCCTCAGATTCGGCCACGGTGATGAATTCCCGCGGACTGAGCGGGTGCAAGCCCCGGTTGAGCACCGTCTCGATACTCTCGTAACCCATTTTGTTCATCACGGCATTTTTGGGGAAATACTGCGGCGGATCCACGAGGCCGGTGGTGACTTCTTTCACAAACTCGGCTTTGGTCATGTCGGCGCGCAGGGCGTAGTTGAACTGTTTTTGCAAGCCGATGGTGGATTCCGTTTCCTTGGCCATTTTTTTGCCGCAGGCCGAACCCGCGCCGTGGCCGGGGTACACCTTCACGTCGTCGGGCAGGGTCATAATCTTGTTGCGCAGCGAGTCGAACAGGTGCCCGGCGAGGTCTTCGCGGCTGAGGTCGGTTTTCACGGCCAGGTCGGGGCGGCCCACGTCGCCGATGAACAACGTGTCGCCGGTGAACACGGCTACTTCCTTGCCTGCTTCATCGAGCAGCAAAAAACTGGAGGATTCCATCGTGTGACCGGGCGTATGCAGCACTTTGATCCCAACCTTGCCGACTTTCAGCACTTCGCCGTCTTTGGCAATATGCGCCTCAAAGTTGGGCTGTGCCGTCGGGCCGAATACGATGGTGGCGCCGGTATTTTTCGCCAGGTCCAGGTGGCCCGACACGAAGTCGGCGTGGAAGTGTGTCTCAAGCACGTACTTGATTTTGGCGCCGTCCTGTGCCGCACGGTCTATGTACGGCTGCACCTCGCGGAGGGGGTCAATGATGACGGCTTCGCCGTTGCTTTCGATGTAGTAGGCAGCCTCGGCCAGACAGCCGGTGTACAGTTGTTCAACTTTCATAAATGCAGATCAATTTTGTTTGTGAACGTTGGTTGGGCGTCCGGAGCGCAAGTAATCCCGAGGGAGCCGCCATGCCGCTTCCGAAACGCAGGACAAAAGTGCGGGGCGGCACCGCGCAGGCCGATGACGCAGGGCAAGGCAAAGAAAAATGTGCGTCATTTGCTTTTTCAGGGAGAAAATGTATGTATAAGTAAAAAATGCAAAGGGGGTGGGGATTAGTGCAAAGGCTTGGCAGGAGGAGTGGTCGAGCCGATGGAATACGATTTGGTTGTCGGAGAGATAGCCCTTACTTTTGTCAAAAATTAAATGCGATGACCATGAATACGAGCGCATCACTTTCGTTGCCATTAAGCAATTTGCAGTTGGAGCTGCTCCAGCTCTACGCAAGCAACGTGTCGGAGGATGATTTGCTGAAAATTCGCGAGATGCTTGCCCGCTTCTTTCTTGAAAAAGCAAAAGATGCCGCCGATAAAGTTTGGCAGGAGAAAGGTTTGGACGAAAAACAGTTGCTTCAAAAACATCGTCGGGCACTTATCAACACGGGACAAGAATGGGTTGAAGACGAAAGTGGCGAAAAGCAGCCGCTTCAAAAACAACGTCGGGCAACACATCGCTCCGGGACTGTATGAAAGTCGTTTTGGACACAAATGTGCTTTTGGTTTCCATTTCCCGGAAATCAAGATTCCATCGTGTTTTTCAGGCATTCGAAGACAAGCGTTACGATTTGCTCGTAACAACAGATATTCTAACCGAATATGAAGAGGTCATTGGTGATGAAATGGGTGAAATAGCCGCTTCGTCAATGCTCAATGGTTTGCGCTTGATGCCCAATGTCATTTACCTGACCAAGTACTTTCGATGGCGGCTCATTGTGGCCGACCCCGACGACGATAAATTCGTAGACTGCGCTATTGCCGGAAACGCTGACTTCATCGTCACAAATGACCGCCACTTCAGGGTGTTGAAAGGGATCAAATTCCCCAAAGTGAAAGTCGTTACTCTTGAAGAGTTTTTTGAAATGTTGACCGGTGAAAAGTGTATTCTTCCTTAAACTTTAACCCACACTCATGTCCGAACTCGCCCTCCGGCTCATCGCTGAAAACAAAAAAACGAAAAGCACATACCTCGATCTGGGATACTGTCGGCTTACAGAAGTGCCCGAGGAACTGGGAGAGTGCGTGTGGCTGGAAAAACTTGTGTTGAGCAGTATGTGGTGGGAACTGCAACACAACGACAGTTTTGATACTAGAATATCGGCAAATTTTGGGCTTGAAGATAACCATAATTCCATCTCGGACATACCTGAATTCTTTGAAAGGCTAATCAACTTGAGAAGCCTGATCATGGACAAAGCCGGGTATGGGTTAGATTCCAGCTCGTTTCGATACCTAAAAAACCTGGAAGAACTTGACATCCGTTCAAATCGTATTTCAGATTTGAGTGGAATCCAACATTTAGCGAAACTCAAACGATTGTATTTAAGGCAGAACAGCATTACCGACTTGTCTCCTCTTGCTGATTTGGCGGATATCGAAATACTTGATCTTCGATTTAACGCTGTAAAGAGCCTGGAACCGATCAAAAATTTGAGCAGGTTGCGGCAAATTTGGTTAAATCACAATTATGTTGAGGACTTGTCGCCTATCTCCATTGATATTCATTCAGATTTAGAGATTCTCGATATTAGGTATACTTTAATTGCAAGCCTCGAACCGGTGCTTCCATTTGTCAAAAAAGGGATGCCTGTTAAATGGGATTGGGAAGAAGGTGGGGGAATATTTGTAGAACAGTGTGCGTTAGTGAACCCTCCTGTTGAAATCGTCCGCCAAGGCAGTGATGCCATCCTTCGCTACTTTGAAGAACAAGACCGCCTCCAGCAAACCCTCGGCGCCGACAATGCGCTCATCAAAGTGCGTGAGGCAAAAGTGATGCTTGTCGGGCAGGGTAAGGCCGGCAAAACCACGTTGCGCCGAAAACTCGAAAACCCCGACGCGTCCATGCCCGCACCGGGCGACACCACGCGAGGCATCGAAATCACCCGACTTGACGAACGTATGCCGCATACCGGTGAACCGTTGCGCCTCAATGTGTGGGACTTCGGCGGGCAGGACATCCAGCACTACGCCCACCAGTTTTTTCTGACCGGCAGTTCGCTATACGCCCTCGTGACCAACGAGCGCATTCAGGACAGCGTCCACCTGCCTTATTGGCTGAACATCATCGAGATGTTGGGTAAAAAAAGTCCTGTCGTGCTCATCCAGAACAAAGACGGCGGGCATTGCCGGCCCCTCAAGGATGAAGCGGCAATTCGCGCCCGGTTTGCCAACGTCCACAACCGGGTGTTTCAAACCGACCTCTCAAAGGCCAAAACGGAAGATGAGTTTGCGGCCCTTCGCAAAAAAGTTGTCGAACTCGCATCCGAACTCCCCCACATCGAACGGGAGTATCTGCGCTCATTCAACGACCTGCGCGAAAAACTGGAGACGGAGGCCGATATGGGCAAGCATTACCTCCGCTGGGATGATTACCTCGCGCTTATACCCGAACTCGGTGAAGACCTCATGCGCGACTACGCCAACGCACTCACATTCCTCGGCGTTTGCCAATATTTTCCGCACGATTCCCTTTTGGCCGACTATGTATTCCTGCGCCCCAAATGGCTGATTGATGCGCTTTTCGAGTTGCTATTGCATCCAAGCCTGGATGCATCGCGTGGGCATTTTTCCGAAAATGATACCCGTGCTATCTGGACAGGCTCTGAGTACCGGGGTATGCACAGCCTTTTGGTGCGCATGATGAAAGAGTTTGAGCTATGCTACCGCGTGGAGGGCGACGGCGAAAACTACATCGTGCCGCAACGACTGCCCGGCGAGAATCAATCATACGGTTGGAACAACGATGGAGACGTGCCGGTGCAATACAGGTACAAATTCATGCCCAAAGGCATCCTGACTCGCTTGATCTGCCGACTGCATCCACGCCTCGAGAGCGACGCGGAGCGCGGCCAGCGGGTGTGGAACGACGCGGCAATTTTTGCCCTGCCCGATGGCAAAGGCCGCGTCTTTGCGCGTGAGGTGTACAGCGAAAACATCGTCGAGCTGCGAGCGACAGGTGAAAAACATGCCGAAATGCTCAACGAGGTCATCCGGAAAATGGACGACATCAACCGCGATGCCAAGTACGACAACCTACAGGTGGAAAAAATGGTGCCCTGCCCTTGCGAGGAATGTCGGGCAGCACCTTTTGAAGAACGGTATTTTTTTAAATTCTCGGTGCTGGAAAAAGCCCTCGACAAAAATCTACCCGGATTGCGTTGCGACAAGAGCCTTGAAGAAATTCGTGTTGATGCAATTTTTGGGATGTCAGGCGTAAAAAAACCGGCAGCACATCGCCGCTCCGAGCCTGTCGCCGATGTGGATTCAGACGCGCCAAGCATCCGCGTTTTTATTTCCTACTCGCACGCCCAACGGGAGTATTTCCCCGTTTTTAAACACGATTTTGAGCAATACGCACAAATTCCAGGCCTGAAAATCAAGGTGTTTGCCGACGATGAAATCCCTATTGGTTCTGATTGGGACAAGCACCTACAGGATAAAGTCGCCCGTTGCGATATGATGCTGTTATTGGTAAGTCAGGAGTTTTTGAATTCCAGATACATTCAAGAAAAAGAGTTTGGCGCAGCGGTAGAACGGCTCAAAGACGGGGCGGATTTGTTCGTCGCTCCGGTGTACTTCGCTCCCTGTTCTTTCGATGATGAAGGAGCGTTGCGTCGCTTACAATTTTTCAAACCACATGGAGACGAGTTTGGTCAGGCCCCGAAAGGCAACAAGTTTTCCTACATTGATCTGGTAAAGTTCCGCGAAACAGACGGCATGCCCATTCCCAATTCCAACCGTCAGCACTACATGAAAGAATTTTGGGATAAAATTAGGCCACAGTTGGAGGCGCTTGCTGCCAAATTATAACCCCCGTCACGCCTTTTATCCCGTCGTTTTTCAGGTAATTCTCCCCCCTTCGCCGATTTTCCCGCCGCCACACCCGCCGGCCCGCTACTTTTCGCAACCGCAAGTCAATCGTCCTTTTTCATTTCTAAATTTGCAGGCTATGAACAAAATCCTCCTCCTTGCTTTGCTGACCCTGAACTCCTGCCTCCCGCTGTATGGCCAGATGCTCTCCCTGCCCGACGGCGGCACCAATCAAAAATCCTGGGTCGGCCAGCGCTTGGGCGTCACCGACATCGAAATCCGCTGGAACGCCCCGGGTGTAAAAGGCCGCGAAGGCAAAATTTGGGGCACCCCCGTGGCACACTACGGCTTTACCGACATTGGTTTCGGCACCGCCAAATCCTCCCCATGGCGGGCCGGCGCCAACGAATGCACCACCCTGTCGTTTTCCACCGACGTGAACATCGAAGGCAAGCCGCTGCCCGCCGGCAAATACGGCTTTTTCATTGCCGTGTACGCCGACTCCTGCACGCTCATTTTCAACAAAAATGCCGACGCCTGGGGCGCCTATTTTTACAAACCGGAGGAAGACGTGCTGCGCGTGACGGTGCGCCAGCAAAAAGACCTGCCACAAAGTCGCGAATGGCTGGCGTACACGTTTTCCGATCCGACTCAGAATTCCGTCGTCGTGGCGCTTGAGTGGGAACGCTGGCGCATCCCGTTCCGGGTGTCGGTGGATTTTGAAAAAACAACTCTCGCTTCCGTGCGCCGCCAACTCAGCACGGGCATGGGCTTCGACGGCCCGAGCCTGCAAGCCGGCGCCCAATGGTGCCTCACCAACAACACCAATACCGAGGAAGCCTACCTGTGGATCACCCGCGCTACCTCGCCCTCGCTCGGCAACCTGAACACCTTCGCGGCGCTCTCCACCAAAGCCGGACTGGAACGCAAACTCGGCAAAACCGCCGAGGCCGACAAAACCATGCAGGCCGCTCTCGAAAACGCGTCCGTCATTGAAATGCATGGCTATGGACGCCAACTGATCGGCCAGAAAAAGGTCACCGAAGCGCTGGCCGTTTTCCAGAAAAACTTTGAAAAATACAAGGGCGTCTGGCCGACCAACGTCGGTCTGGCACGCGGCTATTCGGCTGTGGGTGACCTTAAAAAAGCGCTTGAGCACGCCAAAGCCGCCCTGCCGCAGGCACCCGACGACCTGAACCGTACCAGCCTCGAAAGCATGATCAAAACGCTGAGCGAAGGCAAAGCACTGGCGCAGTAGTTCCCTACAGCATGACCTCCCCGCGCGTTATCCTTGTTTATACCCTTGTGGCTGTTCTTTTTGTGACATCGGGTTTTATTTCAGCCCAAAATCAGCAACCGGCGCCCCGGCCGTCCATCACCATCATGACCGACCGAACCTGGGAGGTCGGGAGTCAAAAAACAAAATTCGGGGAATACCCGCTGTCTGCCGGACAAATTCCCTCGGCCACCTCTCCGCTGTACGGCGGATCGCACAAGGCTGTGGCTGCCGAGCACCACGAGCGATCGAAAATCATTCCCGGTACCGTGCCCATCTGGCGGCGCGCTGTGACCGATAGCGAGGGCGAAGCCTGTCAGTTGCGAAAAACGGTATCGCTTGGCGCCGACCCCATCCGGAAGGCTACCCTGCAGATCAATTGCGACGACGTGGCGCGGGTGTACATCAACAAGCGCCTCGTCAGTGTCGAGAAACGCGACGGGACGATAAAAGACGGCTACGACGACTGGTACACCTTCCGCAGCGTGACCGGCTTCACGCAGAGCAGAATTTACACCTATGACGTGACGGACTACTTTTTCACCAACATCGTCAACACCATCGTGATCGAGGCCGTCAGCCTGGCATTCGACGGTAGCCATGCCTACGTCAGCGCCAAATTCGTGCTCGAATTCGATCCGCTACCGCTGCCGGCGGAAAAGCCAAAGCCGAAAGCCACACCAAAACCAAAACCTGAAACGACGGCGAATCCTGCGTCGCCGGCTGTTCCGGTTGCGACGCCTAACAAGTCTGCTGCCCCGGCAAATGTTGTTTTCGAGGCCGGTCGCGACCCCGAGATTGAATCCCTGCGAGTCGGCAGCGTGCTCGAACTCGGTCATGTGTTTTTCAAGGCCGACGACTACAAACTCGACTCTGCGTCGTACCGCACGCTCGATGCGCTGGCTGCATTTATGAAACGGCATCCGAAACTGAAAATCGAAGTAGGCGGTCACACCAACCTGCGGCCTACCGACAGTTTCGCCGCCCGTTTGTCCGAAAACCGCGCGCGTGCCGTGGCGCGTTACCTGACGGACAACGGCGTCGCCGCCGGCAGGGTCGGTTACAAGGGCTACGGAAAATCGCGTCCGCGCATCAATGCCGTTTCCAAAGAGGCCGATGCCGCGAATCAACGGGTGGAGGTGAAGGTGTTGGAGAAATAGTACACCTTTGAGGCGGTCTCATGCACACAGAAAAACTCCCCCTCCTCGGTATCGCCACCTTCGCCGCCCTGTACGGCTACGCCACCACCCTGTACCCCGGCGGTAATCAGGCCGATTTACATGCCTCAGGTTTCGACTGGCAACACAACTACTGGTGCGACCTGCTCGGTAGTTGGGCCGACAACGGTCAACCCAATCCCGCCCGCCCGGTAGCCGTGTCGGCCATGCTGGTGCTCGGTGTTGCGCTGGCGTTTTTCTGGTACCGGCTGGCCGGGCATCTTCGCAGCAGCCGGTATTGGCGCCGGACGGTTCGGGTGTCGGGAATCGGTTCTATGGCGGCGACCGGTCTGCTGCTCACGCCCCTGCACGACACGGCGCTCATTGTCTCCGGAGGCGCTTCGCTGGTGGCGCTGGCGGCTACAATGCTGTTTTTGTACCAAAATAAACACATCGGGTTATTTCGAATCGGCCAGTTTTGTCTGTTGCTGTTGTTTGCCAACAACGCTATTTACTGGACCAAAACCGGCCTCGCCTGGCTGCCGTTGCTGCAAAAAACAACATTTGCCGTGTTTCTCTGCTGGATCGCCGCCATCAGTCTGCTCCTGAAAAAACAGCGCTGAACCGGTTTGCCTTTTTTCAAAATGATGAGGAAAATCATTTGGCGAAACCAATTAAAATTGAACACAAAAAACCTAACTTGCCGCCCATTCGCCAAACACCTGCCAACATTTCATCCAATATTCCCAACTCAAAACTCAAAACTCAAAACTGCTCACCTTTCCCCCAAAAGGCAAATCGGCATGAGGAAAACTGCTACACCGACCGCACTCCCAATTCTCCTCTTTTGGCTCTACCTCGCCACAACCCTGTTTGCCGAGCCGGGGATGAGGTCCGCCGTTGAGCGGACGGTTCCCTTCGGGATGACAAACACGGTGGGGCAAAAAATGAGTAGCCAAGGCTCGGCGGTAACGGGACTTTTAATAATCCTCCCGGAAAATCCTCCAGCCCGTAACCTTCCAACCCGTAACCCCCAAACCTCCCTCCATTATGCTGCCCGCGGCACCGGGCGCACTACGGGGCACATCGCCACGCTGTACGTGTCCAACCCTACGCCGATGCCGTTGCGTACCGTCGTCGGGGATATATTCATTCCTTCCGATCAGGATTATCAGGGCTATGTGGTGCTGCAAACCTACCCGGTGGAGGTGCCGCCGTTCAGCACGGTACGGGTGCCGCTCGAAGGCTACTGCACCAACGTGCAGCGCCCGCCTGTGCCTGACGGCGGCGCCATGCCCGACGTGTCGCAGTGGGTGTCGTGGGTCGAAGCCGACCCCTTGCCGGAGTTGGGCAAAACCCCCGCACCGGCGTTTTTCATCGTGCCCGAGGCGGCGCCCGGCGATCCGCTGGCACTCACATACCCGGGCACGACCACTCCCTTTCCCTATCGCATTGATTTCAACCGCAACCCGCGACAGGCAGCCCGGCTCCTGTTGCATACCGCGTGGTCGGCCGGACAGGCGTTCGACCGGTACCTGCGCGAGGGCAAAATTCGCTTGCCCGAAACCCGGCGCCACGACATGATCCAGCAGATCCTCTGGGCATACGCCGCGCGACTGGAGGGGAAAACCTACGACAAAGCTGCATTCGCTACCCAGTTGACCGAAGAAGCGGAGCAGCAAATGAACTGCCCCGCCGCTACTTTTCCCGAAGAAACGCAGCAGCAGGTGGATCGGGAAACGCAGGACCTCTGGGCCGGAATTTCGCTCGTGGGCGCCGGCGCCAAACTGATCCCGCCGGCAACCCAACACCCAACCGATATTTTTCAGGAAATCCCTTCCGGCCCGGTGGTACACCCCGCCGACGCCTTGTCCCGGATTTTGGACAATACCGATCCTGCGCAACCGGATGCCCCGGACAAACTCGTGCCTGCGCTGGTTTTTTTGCAAAAAAACGACACCACTCCGGCGCTGAAAACCTTGCGACTTGTCGCTCGGGAGAAATGGAAAACCTGGCTGAATCGCGTTGTCGTGCTAATCAGCGCGGATTCGGACACGGCGTTTCGCGATATTTTTGCCGTTCTGGGCTACCTGCAATCCGCCCCCGGCGGCGCCCTGCCCGAAGACGAACGCCGTGCCCTGACCACGACGCTTCTCGGCAAACTGACCGCGCACCTGCAAACCCGGGTTGCCGCGCTACGGCCCGACGACCCGGCGTACCTCGGGCAGTGGCGCACCCTGAAAAGTTGGCAAAGCACCCGCTGGTACGCCGACTATTGCGTCGCCGCCAACCCGCTGAAAACGCTGGGTTTGCCGCACCCTGCACGCACCGCAGCAGCGTTCAATCCGGCCAATATTGCCCTCGCGGGGGCGTCGTGGAAGCATATCTTCCTGCCTGTTCCCGGCAACGGGCCGAAAAAATTTCCCTGGTGGATACCCGCGGTAGCCGCAGGCGGCGGAGTCGTATACCTGCTTTTGCAAGACAAAGACGATACGCCGCCTGCGCCCACACCGCCTGTGGCAGTAGCGGATGCCGTCACGCTGCCTTGCGGCGGCCAAACTTCGGTAACCGTGCTGGGCAACGACACGGGCGAGGGCATCTCCGTGACCTCGGCTACGGGCACTTCGGGTATTTCGGTATCGGTATCCGGCACGACTACAGTGCTCGTTGTGAGCGGTGGTTTTCCGGGGGCGTTCACCGCAGCGTACACCATCGCCGACAAAGCCGGCCAAACTGCCACGGGCAGCATCGCCGTCACCGTGAACGACCAGACCGCGCCCGTCATCGTTTGCCCGGCCAATCTTTCGCTCGAAGGCTGCGGCCAACCGCCGGCGCCGGCGGTGTCCGGCCAGGCAACTGCCACCGACGATTGCGGCCCGGCGCCGGCGGTCGGCTTTGCCGACGAACTCTCCGGCACGCCCTGCGACCGCCTCGTTACCCGCACCTGGTCGGCAGTGGACGCCTCCGGCAAAAACGCCGTTTGCACGCAAACTATCACCATTCGCGACCAAACAGCCCCGGTGCTCACGTTTTGCCCGACCGCCGTCACGGTGTCGTTGGGGCAGCAAAACGACCTCGGCCTCACCGGTCAGGCCACGGCGACCGATGCCTGCCAGCCGCCGGTGGTGGAAACGACATTTGCCGACGACCTGAGCGGGTTCGGCGCCTGCGGCGGTGTTATCGCGCGCACCTGGACGGCCACCGATGCCTGCGTTAATACGGCTACCTGTGCGCAAACCATCACAGTTCAGGATCAAAATCCGCCGGAAATTACGTGTCCTGGCCCCGTCGAAACAGCGTGCGGGAAACAAACCGACCTGACGGTCACAGGCCAGGCGACTGCCACAGACGACTGTGCCGGGCCGCTCACGCCGACATTCGCCGACACGCCGCCGGTGTTCAGCGGCTGTTCCGGCCCGATCATCCGCACCTGGACGGCCGCCGAACCGGGCGGCAATACGGCCACTTGTGTGCAGGACATTACCGTCGTGGACAAATCCGGTCCGGTATTCACGACCTGCCCGCCCGCCGTGACGGTACCTTGCGGACAACAAAACAACCTTGACATCACCGGGAAAGCCGTGGCTCAGGATGCGTGCAACGGCGCTACTTCACCTACCCACACCGACAACACGAGCGGGTTCAGCGGCTGTTCGGGGGTAATCGTACGCAGGTTTTCATCGGCAGACAGTTGCGGTAACTCGGCTACCTGCCAGCAGAACATCACCGTGTTCGACGACATGCAGCCGGTTTTTACCGCTTGTCCACAGGCGGTATTTGCGAATTGCGGCCAGCAAAACAACCTAAACATCACGGGTCAGGCCGTGGCGGTGGATGCCTGTTCCGGCCCGGCAGTGGTGACCCACACCGACGACCTGAGTGAATTTTCCGCCTGCGAGGGCCTGATCTGGCGCACGTTTCTGGCTACCGACCTCTGCGGCAACACGGCTACCTGCCTGCAGCCGATCACAGTGGTGAACGTGCCCTGCGGATTTACGCCTCTGTTTGCGTTCAGCCCTGCGGTGTGTGGCGACTGCAACGGTGCGGTCAGTACCACCATGACGCCGCCCGGTTCGTATACCTTCGAATGGGAAACCGGCGATGCCGGCCCCAATGTGCCCGGCCTGTGCCCAGGCCCCATTTCGGTAACGATCACGGACAATGTGAACGAGTGCACCGATATTTTCACGCCGGAAGTGCCCGATATGCCGATGCTGATCCTGACCGTTTTGCAAACGATCCCGCCCAGCGGGCCGTCGGCAAACGACGGGCGCGTGGTGCTGCAAGTGGGGCCGCCGAGTGCGCAACTGCCGTTTTTAGTGTTTGTGAACGGCGCTCCGGTGGGTACGGCCAATACATACACGTTTCAGATCACGAATATGCCGGCCGGGGAGTACGAAATTTTTGTGGTGGACGAGGGCGGAGAGGGGTGTCCTTCCAACACGGTCTTTGTGGTGCTTTTGCCGCAGGAGCCGCCGCCCGCAGGGCCGGAAGCCGGATTTGTGTCGCCCTGGTTTTCGCCGGGCTTGCCGGCTCTGCCCGAACAACCGGGAAGCGCATCGGCTGCTGCGCAAGTGGCCTGGGGAACGCCCGTGGGCATTTCGGCGGGTCTGCCCTTGGGCAATTTGTGGCAACTCCGCGTGGAGGTGGCCAACCTGACCGGTCGGCTGTACCGGAACGGGGCCGGCATTTCAGAAGCGATTTCGGTGCGAGCCGACCGCTTGACGGCAGGGGTGCGCCGGTACTTTCCGCAGCAGTCGTCGCGATGGGTGTTTTTTCAGGAAAACAGCGTGTCGCATGCGGTACTGCAGGCGAATATGCCGGTTCCAACACCTTCGCGGCGGCAATGGAGACTGAACGCCGGCGGCGGCCTGCGCTTTTCGCCGGCAAACACCTTGCAGATAGACCTGAGCGGTAGCCTGGGGCTGGATTTCGCCCCGGGAGGACTGCGCCTTTTGCCGGCTTTTCAGGTGCAGGCGCAACTGAATTTTGGAAGCGAGAAGTTGCCTCGTCGCAGATATGGAGACAAATAGAACAACTCATAAACATATACGACTATGAAAAACATATTCTTGTTGCTGACCGTGTTGCTGTGCTCCATGTCGGTGGCGCTTGCCCAAAAGACCGCTGATGAGTGGGTAAAAGAAGCGGAAACAGCCGAGCAGGAAGGCCGTTGGGGGGACGCAGGTGCAGCTCGATCGAGTGCTGCCCACGAACATAAGGCAAAGGGCGACTACGATGCTGCTGCTGAAAACTTCAAAAAGGCAGCGGAACATTTCAAAAAGGACAACCGACCGGCCCAGGCCGACGCAGAGCATATCCACGCAGGCGATGCGTACGAGCAATCGGCAAAAAAGGCAGCCGATCATGCTACTGCGGCTAAGCGCTATGAGCAGGCCGTTGCCGAGTACGAAGCCGCGGGTAAGACCGGCTCCGCTGAAAATGCCCGAAGACAAGCGGAATACCATCGGGGCCAAATGGCTAACATCGCCTCAAGCGGCCTTCCTGCCGGGGTATCGGTATTTGCCAAATGTATAGGTCGGCCCACCGGCCATGCATTTACCCTGTACGTCCAGAACGATGCCGGGTTTCCTCAAAAGGTTACCATACCTGCGGTGGCTATCCCCTCGGAGGGAGGGAGGCAGGGTTATGTGGTGCCCGAACCGGTGACGGTGACCGTACCGGCAAACGGTTCCGAGATGGTGCCGATTCGCGCGTACTGCACCGAGCATTTTCTACCCGCGCCGGCGGAAGGCATACTGCTGCCGCGATCGAACACCTGGAACCCGCAATCGCCCTTAGTGACCACCGTGCAGCAGATCATCCGCACGACCATTGATTTGCAGAGCGGCGGGCAACTCACGACACCTTATAGCGGCGACCCCGGAAAAGAGTTGGAGTCGGTGGTGCAGCAAGTCGTTTGGGTCGCCACTGCGCCGCCCGACCAGCCGTACACGGCTGCCGATTTTTGCGAACGTACGAAACGGGAATTTACAACGGCTACCGGTACACCCGCATCCGCCCTGCCGCCTGCGCTTGGCCACGGCATGGCACAAATTTGGGATGCGGTGACCCAGGTGGGGCGAAAAATCGGCATTCCGGAACTGATGCCTCCTGTCCTACCACCTGCCGCTTCCTACCTGCCGGACGCGCCGCCGCCGGAGATGCCCGAGGTCACGAACACCGCGAGAGCCACTGGTACCGGGCGTACCACCGGACATATTGCCGACCTCGCCCTGCACAATCCGACCGGCCAACCGGTCACGGTTCAGTTTGGCCCCACGGTGCCTTCAGCCCCCGGCACGCCGCCGGGTACGGCGCTGTTCATTCCATCTGACGGACAATACCAGCCCTACGTCATTCCATACCTGCCGCATGTGTCACTGGCGCCGGGCGAAACGAAAACTATCCCGGTGCAAGGGTATTGCGTGGATGTGCGCATGCCACCCGTGCCGGAGGGTGGAGGTATGCCGCCGGTTGGTACCTGGGTGTGTAGTGGGCCGCTGATCCCGGAGCCGATCAACCCGCCGGGCTACCCTTCAACCGTCGCGGTGCCTACCCGAATGGCGCCATCGCTTTCGAAAGCGCTGGACATGCTGTCTGGAACAACAAAGCCGAAGCCCAAACCTTCTCCGGGCATGCCGTCGCCCGGGCACACTACCCTGAGGGTGGACTGCCCTGACGGGTTGCTTGCGCCTTTACCGACGATCCCGGATACCGACATCCCACTTCCGACCCCGGTTTCGCCCGACAAGCACCCGGCGGTGGCTGTGCCCTTGCTGCTCGATGCTATTCAGCGTGTCATCCGCACCTACGACGAACTGAAACCCAAGGGCGCGATCACCACGCCGTTTAGCGGCAACCCGGACAAGGAACGCGAGGCGGTGATTCAGCAAACCTTCTGGATGTACACGGCTGCCCTGCGCGGCGAACCTTACGCGAAGCCGGATTTCCGGGCCAACACCATCCGGCAGTTTGAGCAAAACACGGGCAAGACCTTTGCGCAAACGCCGCCGCCCCAGCAGGAAAAAATGGACAAGGGCGTGGACGATTTCTGGAATTCGTTCGAGGCTGTGGGCGCCGAGGCCAAAATTTTGCCGCGGGCGCCCGAACCGCCAAAACCCGTGCCGGGCGTGGATGAGTTTTTCAATTCAACCATACCGGGCGGGCTGAAACCCGGGGGCAACCCGACTGCGCCGGTACCGACCAACCCGCGCGAAACGGTAGCCAACCCGACCGAGCCGCCGGTGTTGATCAAGGATGAAAAAAACAAGGACGCCAACTGCGGGTGCGGCAAGATCAAGTTTGACCTGCATTTTTTTGAAATGGAACAAACGGCGGGCGGCGGCTGGAAAAGCAAAGACGGCTCCATGACTTCCGCTCCGGTAAACACGGACGGAACTCCCGGCCCGGCCTCGCACGAGGTGAAAGGAGGGCAAAAAAACCTGAAAAAAGGCACGCGAATCGGGGTGAAACTGCGGAACGTGGTGCTGGATTGTCCTTGCTCGGACGGGTCGGCTTGCACCATTTACACCGACGAAAAAGAAGCTGCCTCACATGCCGCTGCACAAGCCGAACTTGAAAATCTGAAAAAACGACTCGAAAAAGACCTGGAGAAAGCGGAAGGAGAGCTGGAAAAAGCGAAAGAGGATATAGCCGGTAACGCCAAAAAACAGGCAGATATGGCTGAGGCTAAAACCAGTCTGGACGAATCAAAAAAATCCTTGGAGGCGGCACAGGCGGCGAATGAAAAAGTGAAAAAAGCGCAGGAAGCATACGATGCAGCAGCGGCAGCAGAAAAAACCGCCAAAGGCAAGGAGGCAAAAGCCGCTGCAAAAGCGGCCAAAGAACAAGCCAAGGCCGATCTGGATGCCGTAAAAGGAGAAAAGGTGAGCGACGCGAAGGTGGCCGATCTGGAGCGGAAAGTGAAGTCTGCTCAAGAAAAAGTAGACAAAATTGAAAAACCGGTGCAGGATGCCCAGGCCAAAGTAGACAAACTGAAAAAGCAACTGGAAGACGCGGAGAAAAAAGCAGCCGACAGCATTTCCGGACACCCGAGCATCAAGGACAAGGCAGGGGGGAAAGACATTCCGGTGGATTGGGACGGCACCCGTACCGATTTTAACCAAACGAAAGACGCCGACAACAAGAAAATCGAGTTCAGTTTCTACCTCGGTTTTTATTGCAAAAGTAGCACATGCAAGCCGGTGGAATGTGGCCGTACCTTTGTGGTCAAGGTGGAAGAGTAGTACTACAACGCCTCTCTTGAAAAAAAACATGCCGTCTGTATGAAGTGGATCACGCTGTTGCTCGCAGCCTGTTTTGTATTGTTGGCGCAACAAGCGCTGAAATCCCAGTCGTGGACGGTGCAAACCACCGGCCTGCCGTTTTACAACGTCTGGATGCTCAACGCCTCCACCGGCTGGGCGGTGGGCGCCGACGGGGCTATTTTTCACACTTCCGACGGCGGCGACACCTGGTCGGCACAGCCTTCCGGAACCACGCAACTCCTCGCCGCCGTGTGGGGTTACGATGCCGGCAATGTGTGGGCGGCAGGCGCCAACGGGATAATTCTGAAATTTGACGGTTCGTCATGGACGCCCCAGACCTCGGGCACCACGCAGTTTCTGCGCGGCATCTGGGGCGCCGATGCCGCCAACGTCTGGGTGGTTGGAAACAACGGCACGATCCTGAAATACAACGGCTCTTCCTGGTCGGCACAAACCTCAGGTACCACCCTGACCCTGTCCGACGTGTGGGGTACGAGTGCCGGCAATGTATGGGCGGTAGGGTGGAGCGGCGTGATTCGCAAGTTCGACGGCTCGTCGTGGACGGCTCAATCCTCCGGAACTTCCAATTCCCTCTGGCGCGTGTGGGGCGCCGACGCCGCCAATTTATGGGCAGTCGGCGACGACGGTACCCTCCTGAAACACGACGGCTCCAACTGGACGACTCAGACCTCGGGTACCTCGCAAAATCTGCGCGGTGTGTGGGGCAGCAGTGCTTCGAATGTGTGGGTGGTCGGGGACATCGGTACCGTCCTGAAATACGACGGCGCCAACTGGTCCCCCCAGAGTTCCGGTTCGCCGAACACGCTCTGGTGCGTCTGGGGCGCCGGTGCTTCCGATGTGTGGGCGGTGGGGTTGTTCGGTACCATCCTGAAACACGACGGCTCGTCGTGGGACACACAAATGACCGGGCCGACAGCCGAGACGCTCAACCATGTATGGTGCGCCGATGCGGCAAATGTGTGGGCGGTGGGGCAACTCGGTACCATTTTGAAGTACAATGGCTCCTCCTGGACAAGCCAGGCGTCGGGTACGGCCAACAACCTGAACGGCGTCTGGGGCGCCGGTGCGTCCAGCATCTGGGCCGTCGGCGACAACGGCGCCATCCGAAAATACAGCGGCAGCACCTGGTCGGCCCAAACCTCCGGCACCTCCAATGCCCTGAAAAGCGTGTGGGGCGCCGATGCGACCAACATCTGGGCTGTCGGGAATAACGGCACCATCCTGAAATACAACGGCAGTTCCTGGTCAACCCAAATCTCGGGCACCACGCAGCACCTGCTGAGCGTCTGGGGCGCCGATGCCGCCAACGTGTGGGCCGTCGGCAACGGCGGAGCAATCTTGAAATACAACGGCAGCACCTGGTCGGCCCAAACATCCGGCACTTCGCAAAACCTCCCCGGAGTCTGGGCGGCCGACGCGTCCAACGTATGGGCCGTCGGGAATGCCGGAACGATCCGCAAGTACAACGGCAGCACCTGGGCCGGCCAAGTCTCGGGTACTTCGAAAAGCCTCCGTTGTGCCTGGGGCGCCAATGCCGTCAATGTGTGGGCCGGCAGTTCGGGTACCATCCACCAGTACAGCGGGTCGGCCTGGTCGGAGCAGGAAATCGCGCCGGCTTTTGTCGCCAACGGAATCGCGGGCGCCATGCCCGAACTGTGGGCCGTAGGCGCTTGGGGTACGGTTTTCCATTCGCTCGACCAGCCCTTGCCCATCGAACTGCTGCATTTCTCAGCACAGCGCGAAAGCCAATCGGTTAGCCTGCACTGGGCGACGGCCACGGAGTTTCGAAACGACCATTTCCGCATCGAGCACAGTGCGGACGGTGTGGTGTTCGATGCCGTCGGCCAGGTGGCCGGACAAGGGAACAGCCACACAAGGCGCGACTATGACTGGCTGCACCGCCACCCCGTTTCAGGCCCAAATTATTACCGCCTGCGGCAAACCGACTTCGACGGGGGCTACTCCCTCTCGCCCGTTGTTTCCGTTTTTTTTGAAAAAAATGCCTGTCGCGTTTTCCCCAACCCGACCGGCGGCATGGTGCAGGTCGGTGTGCCGGAGGAATGGTCGGATGTCACATACCGGCTTGCCGACCAATGGGGGCGCACGGTCCGCAACGGCTCTCTAACGGGAAACCGACTGGATTTGAGCGGCCAGCCTGTCGGGATGTATTTTTTGATTTTAGAAAACACCTGCGGCACTGAAGTGCTTCGGATCGTTCGGGAATAACCAAAACCCCTGCCTGATCTCTACTTGCCAAGCCCTGAAAGGGCGAAATACACTATCGCAGGGTGTAGTCCTGCGGGTTTGGAGCGTCACAGCCGCACCTGTACCGTAAACACCACGCTCCGCCCGTCGGACGGCCACACGCCCGGCCCGGGGTAAAACGCCGGGCGTTTGGTGAAATACTGCCGGTCGGTCAGGTTGTTTGCGCTGATGCGCAAGATCAGGTTTTCGGTAGCGCGGAACGAGGCGTTCAGATCGAGCAGGGAATAAGCCGGCACTAAGCCCACGGCGCCCGTGGCGTTGGGCGTCGCCGTATTGAGCGGGTCGGCAAAAGATGCGCCGGTGTAGCTGTACAAGAACGATACGCTGAGTTTTTTGAACTTGATATTCAGCCCGTTTCGGCTGATCCACTCCGGCACGCTTTCGATTCGGTTTCCGGCTATGCTGCGGTTTTCAGAACTGCCGACCCGGACGGAGTCCCCAAGGTATTGCGCGTCCATGTACGCCGTGGAGGTAAACACGGAGGCGTGCAGGTTGTCGGAAATCCGAAATCCGTATTCGGCAAAGAACTCAAGGCCGTTGGTGCGGGAATCACCGATGTTCGTGCGGAACAGGATGACGGTATCCAGCAGGTCGGAGTAGGACGTCAGGCTGCCGGGGCGGTTGTTGTACTCCAGGCTGAATGCGCTGAAGTCCCACTTGAGCGGGCCGGCCGCGCCACGCCAGCCCAGTTCGAGGTTGTAGCCCTTGGCGTCTTTCATATTCGGGTCGGTGCGTTCGTAGAAATTGCCGGGAATGATGTCCTTGAACAACACGGGCCTGTACGCCTGCGACCAACCGGCATACAGGCTTTGCTGCTCGTTGATCGCAAAACCGGCATTTACTCCGAAAAGCGGAAAGTTTCGCGGGATGGAAGTCGCCACATCTGCCGGGGGCAGGTACGACACGCTCCCCGACATGTCGGACTTGCCCAGTTCCACCCGCACCCCCGGGCTGACGAAAAGGCGCGGGCTGATCTGGAATTTATTTTCCAGAAAAAAAGCCGTGTTTCGGGTATTGAACGTCAGATCGCGGCCCCAGCCGGCAGCCGAAATCGTCAGATCGTAGTCCGAACCGGTGCTGCCTTTGCCCTGCTGGCGGCGGCTCATGTCGTTGTGGATGTACTGGATGCCAGCGGAAAGCACGGATTTTTCTCCAAAAAGTATGTACTCCTGCAGCAGTCGGAGTTCGGTCGTAAAACTGTTGAACCCGTCAATGTCTACCTGCCGTTCGCCGTAGGCAAGCGTGGCGGCATTGATCGTGTCGCGCACGGTGGCCGGGCGGTCGAACTGCACGCTGCGGCGTTCGCCCAGTACAGCGGAGGCCGTCCATGCCAGCCGCGTCTGGGGGCCGATCTGCCATTCGAGCGACAACGCGGGCAGGAGCAGTTCCGGGTTGAAATAGTTGCGGGAACGGGTAGCCTGCCGCGGGTTTTCGGCAAACTGTGCATCGGTGAGCGGGCCGGGAATCCGGTACAGGTAGTTGGAGCGGAACACTTCGGCTTTCAGGGTCAGGTTTTCCGCCGCTGAAAACTGGAGTACAAGGCCCTGCCCATTGTAGTCGGAAGCGCTGTTGTCGCGGTATCCGTCGGAAATGCGTTTCGAATAAAACGCGTAGTACTGCCACTTCCCGATTTTTCCACCGACGGCGTTATAGGTGCTGAGCAGCCCGAACGAGCCGGCGGAATTGATGGATTCCAGCCCAAACGCCCGGGTGGTATCGGGTCGTTTGAGCACGTAGTTGAGCATGCCGCCGAACTGCGCGCCATATTGCAGTGCACCGGTGCCGCGTACCAGTTCGATACGTTCCACCGCCTCGAAGGGCAGGCTGAAATGGCTGGCCGGGTAGCCGTACAGGTCGGAGTTGGTCATCAGGCCGTTGGTGTGGATGTTGTATTCCCAGCCGCGGTGCGGGTCGAGGCCGCGCGTGGCGATGTTGGTCTGGTTGCCGGCGCCGTCCATGTCGTACACAAACAGTCCGGGCACTTTGGCGAATACCTGCCGCGGCGTTTTTTCGGCAATGTTTACGTCCATGTTTTGCAGGCTGACGACCTCGGTTTTTTTGCCGGCCCACAAGTAGGCGCCCTGCACGGCGGGCATACGCAGGATGGTTTCGCGCGGCGCTTTTACAGCCACCTCGCGCAGGGTTTGATTTGACAAAGAATCCGTGGAGATTTGGCCAAAAACCGGGGAGGCTGCGAACAAAATGACGGAAGTCAGGGCAGTTAGAAACGAGACAGGATTTTTCATAATAACGAAAGAGTGTAGGTACATAACCGACAACCCGAAAAAAAAATACAGGCACAAAGATACCCCGGTATGGCTGGGGGGCATTTGTAGCGCGATTAAAGAGTGCTTAAAATCAGGTCGTTTCGTGGGATGCACCCGTGTATAAAAAAGCCGTTGGCCAATAGCCAACCGCCAACAGCAATATTTTCTACCTTTGCCGCTCAAAGAAAACCAAAGGAAATAAATCGTGTTTTTAGAGCGTCGAACAAACCGTTTCAACACACAGCAAATGCCGGCAAACGAACAAGTTGATCTGTTTATCTACCGGGTGCGGGAATCCGGCCTGGAAGTATTTTTGGTAAAAAGTGAAGACCAGCCGGTAGTGGCGGAGGAATTGAACTGGCAAACGCCGACAGCCGGCGAGGACGCTCCGGAAAAACTGTTTTCGGCAAACTGCATCGAACTGGAACCGGTGACCGACGAAAACGGCGCTTCGCGCAAAGCCATCGCCATCGAGGCCGACTGGCACGAACTTCCCTCCCTGCGTGCCCTGATCTACGAAGACTACCGGGTAGCCAAGGAAAAAGCCCGGGAGCGCATCCGCAACTTGCTTCCTGATCTGGATCGCGGGGCGTTTTTTGCCGTCAAGGAAGCGTTCAAACGCGTACTTCCCGAGCAGTATGTTTTTCTGAAAGAACTCAAGGAGGTGCTCGTGGAGAAAAACTCCACCAAGTACTTGTGATAATGAAACGCGTCGAACCTGCGTTCTTGCTCCCAACTGATTACGGTGGCTGGTGCACACGTTGACGCTCGCCGCCTAAACCTTAGCCCAAGCGCATGAAGAAAATTTTCCTTTTCGCCTCCTTCCTGGCGACTCTACTCCCCAACCTCGTTGCCCAGGATCAGCATTTTACCCAGTTCTACGCGTCCCCCCAAATGCTCAATCCGGCTCTGACAGGGGCCTTCGAGGGCCGTTACCGGGTGAGCGCCATCTACCGCGATCAGTGGCGTAAGGTGCTCGATGAACCGATCCGGACCTTTGCCGTAGCCGGCGACCTGCGTTTTGATCCGCCCGGCAAAACCACGACCAACGACGCGATTGGCCTCGGCCTGTCATTTTTCAACGATAAGGTCAATGTGGTGGATTTCAGCACCACCCAGATTGCCATTTCGCTCGCTTACCACAAAGCGCTTGATGTGGACGCCAGGCAGTTTCTTACCCTCGGTGTACAGGGGGGGCTCACCCAGCGGAATATCAACTACGCCTCGCTGAATTTTCAGGACGAATTCAACGGCTCCACCGGCTACGAACTGCCTACCGGGGAGGTACTTCCGGCCAATAACTTCGCTTATCCCGACCTGAATGTCGGCCTGAACTACTCCGCACGCTTTGGCCGCAGCGGGGCACTGTTCGCCGGCGTGGCCTTGCACCACATTATCGAGCCGGACATCTCGTTTTACCGCCAGGGCGTGGAAGGGGAAAAATTGTTCAGAAAGATTTCGGGCCATCTCTCGGCCAATATCCCCTTGGGTAGCACCCGTGCGTCGCTGCTGCCCCGGGTACTGTATTCCCAGCAAGGCCCGCACGCGCAGGTCAATGTAGGTACCAACTTCCGCACCGCCATCGGCAAGTACGGCAGTTCGGCGCTGCACCTCGGCGGCTGGGTACGTCCGGTGCGCAACAACGACGGTTTTGGAATCGACGCCGTGGTGGCGCTGGTGGGCTTTGAGGTCAGCAATGTCGTGTTCGGCATAAGTTACGACATCAACCCGCGCGCGCTTGGCTTCAGCCAACGGCAGGGCGCTTTCGAAATTTCAGTGGCATACCTCGGCGAGTACGAAAACGAGGAGATTCTGTGCCCGAAATTTTAAGAATAAATGTCACAGAGGCTCACAGAGGCTTAGAGGACACAGAGTTATTCCCGATTTAGAGCGGACGGATTCCTGCGGAATGACAAAAAAACTCTGTGTCCTCTAAGCCTCTGTGAGCCTCCGTGACACTTCTACTCTACGCAGGCGCAACACTCACAACTCAAAGTGCCGTGAGCGCACTTCCTTCCCGTAAAAAATGCCGGCTTTGGTATCGAATACCTCGGGCGTTTCCGTGGTAAAAAACGCGCGTTGCCCGGTTTTCCGGCAGAGCACTTCCATCTCCGGGTGGCGGATCAGGTAGTCGGCCAGGCGGTCGGCCACGATCTGCCCCTGAGCGAGCATGTGGATGTGCGCCGGAATGGCCTGCCGGATTTTGTCCCACATGAGCGGGTAGTGCGTGCAGCCGAGGATGACAGCATCAATATGGCTGGACTGCATGAGCAACTCCTGCACATATTTTTCCACGAAATAATCTGCGCCGGCGCTTTCGTGTTCGTTGTTTTCAATTAGCGGCACCCACATCGGGCAGGCCTGCTGAAACACCTGAATCTGAGGAAAAAAGTGGTGAACTTCGAGCACGTACGACTCCGACTGCACGGTGCCCGGTGTGGCCAATACGCCTACGTGTCCGCTGTGGGTGATCCGGCCAACCAGTTCGGTGGTGGGCCGGATCACACCCAGCACGCGGTAGCCGGGGGCAAGGTGCGGCAAGTCCTGTTGCTGAATGGTGCGCAGTGCCTTGGCCGATGCCGTGTTGCAGGCCAGAATAACAAGCCGGCAATCCATCTTGAACAGGTGCCTGACGCACTCCAGGGTGTACTTGTAAATCGTGTCAAACGACCGGACGCCGTAAGGCGCGCGGGCATTGTCGCCGAAATAAATGTAGTCGTACTCCGGCAATCGGGCTTCGATCTCGCGAAACACCGTGAGGCCGCCGTATCCGGAATCGAAGATGCCGATAGGGCCGGGCATTACTTGATGCCGAGTTTGGCTTTAACCATGGGCGTGACGTCGAATGCCGGATCGCCGTAAAGCAGAATTTGGGTGCCGCTGTCGAACACCATCAGGAAGCCGTTTTCTTTGGCGACATCCTGCATGGCGGTATTCACGCGGTCGAGGATGGGCTTGTATTCCTCTTCGCGTTTTTTGGCTAATTTATCGTACACTTCTTTTTCATACGCACCAATTTTTGCCTCTTCTTCTTGGAGTTTGGCGGCCTGATCCTGGTAGTCTTTGGGCGAAATAGTGCCTAATTCTTTTTTCCGTTCCAGTTCGGCAGCCTTGTCCTGAAGTTCTTTCACCAACTCCTGGCCGCGTTTGGTGAGTTGAGTCTGGAAGGCTTTCAGGTTGCTGTCGGCCTGTTTGACTTCCGACAGTTCGGACAGCAACGCCACAGAATTCAGGTAGCCGAATTTTTGGGAAAATCCGCCCACAGCAAACAACATAACAAGGCTGAGGGTGGGCAAAAGGGTCTTCTTCATAGATGCAAATAGATTCAGGTGAAAAAAAAGGTTACTGGTTGATTGGTTGGCTGGTTGATTGGTTGATTGGTTGACTGGTTGGCTGGTTGACTGGTTGGCTGGTTGATTGGTTGGCTGGTTGATTGACTGGTTGATTGGTTGATTGGTTGACTGGCTGGTTCAGCCGCCATTGGCGTTATAGTCATCAACAACGCAACGCATGATACTCAACCCGACAACGACATAATCTACATGGCTTCAACATCAAATTGACAGATTAAGCAGTTAATGGAGATACGCTGCTTCTGCCGGCGTTCTCCCCAACATCCGTTGAGCCAGTCAACCAATCAACCAGTCAACCAGTCAACCAATCAACCTTTTTTCAGCATGGCTTTGAGGTCTTCGGTTTTGTCAAATTTTTTATCGGCGAAGAGCATGCCGGAGGCGCTGCCTTTTTCGAAGATGTATTCGAAGCCGCGGTCGGTGGCATAGCGCTCGATGGCCGTGTACACTTTTTCCTGGATGGGCTTGACGAGTTCCTCGCGTTTTTTGAACAGGTCGCCTTCAGGGCCGAATTTGCGGCGCTGGATTTCGCGCACTTCTTTTTCCTTGTTCAGGATTTCGTCTTCGCGTTGTTTTTTCATCTCCTCGCTGAGCATTACCTGCTCGGCCTGGTACTTGCTGTACAGCCCCTTGATCACGTCTTGCTGCTGGGCAATTTCCTGCCGCCATTGGGTGGCGATTTTGTCGAGTTGTTCCTGGGCTTTCTGATATTCCGGTATGCTTTCCAATACGGCGTTGACGTCCACGTAGGCGATACGTTGGGCGAGCGCAAAAGTGGTGAAAAACAGGGCGATAAAGGCGGTTGACACAAATTTCTTCATCATGGTAGTAGCGTGTGAGTGGTGTGTGTGGTTTGTTTGTAAAAAAGGGTCCGGTTTTTTCAGCGCAAAAGTAGCGGATTTGCAGTGTTTGAACGGAGTTCTGACGGATTGTGTCCCGGTTCAGTTGCACCGCCGGTTTAAAAAAATTTGCTTAATGAAATCCAACTTGTTGATTGTGTATGAGTTCAAATTTCGGTTGCGGTAAAATGTTTGTTCGTTTAACCGGCGCTTAACGCCCCCTTAAACGATTTTAACGGTACGCAGTACCTTTGCCGCCCACCACACCTGAAACACGCTATGCACCTGATCGGCCCGGACCACCTGTCGCTCGAAACCATTGCCGCCATTGTGCGCGATAACCTGCCTCTTGCACTTTCCGATGAAGCCCGCCTGCGCCTGCGACGTTGCCGTAGCTACCTGGACGACAAGCTACAGCACGACCACGCCCTTTTTTACGGCATCAACACCGGCTTCGGGTCGCTTTGCAACATTCGTATTTCGGATGCCGACATTGAGCAGTTGCAGCATAACCTGCTCGTGTCGCACGCTGCCGGCATGGGTGATCCGGTGCCGCCGGAAGTGGTGCGGCTGATGCTTTTGCTGAAGATTCAGAGCCTGTGCTACGGCTTTTCCGCCGTGCGGGAAGAGGTGGTGGAGCGGCTGGTGGATTTTTTCAACGCCGGCATTTCTCCGGTGGTGCTCGAACACGGTTCGCTCGGCGCTTCGGGCGACCTGGCGCCGCTGGCCCACCTGAGTCTGCCCCTTGCAGGTATAGGCGAGGTTTGGTACGAAGGTCGCCGCCAACGCGCCGATGTGGTGCTGCAATTGTTCGGCTGGGAACCACTCGCTTTCCGCGCCAAAGAAGCGCTGGCGCTACTCAACGGCACGCAGTTTTCGACGGCCTACGCGGTGTGGTGCCTGCTCGAAAGCCGCCGTTTGACCGGCCTTGCCGACCTGAACGCCGCCATTGGCTACGACGCCTTTGATTGCCGTACGGCGCCCCTGGATGAGCGTATTCACCGCATTCGTCCGCACGCAGGGCAGTTGGCCGTGGCCGAAAACCTGCGCGAATGGCTGGCCGGAAGCGCCATTGCCGCCCGGGAAAAAACCAGCGTGCAGGATCCGTATTCGTTCCGTTGCGTGCCGCAGGTGCATGGTGCAAGCCGCGACGCGCTGGTCCATGTGGAGCAAATGGTGCTGACAGAAATCAACAGTGTGACCGACAATCCCAATGTGTTTCCAGACGGCGATACCATCCTGTCGGGCGGCAATTTCCACGCCCAGCCGGTAGCTCTGCCGCTCGATTATCTGGCGCTGGCGTTGTCCGAATTCGGCAGCATCGCCGAGCGGCGTATTTACCAACTCATCGGCGGACAACGCGGCCTGCCGGCTTTTTTGACCGAAAATCCGGGGCTGCACTCGGGCATGATGATTGCCCAATACACGGCTGCCGCTATCGCCAGCCAGAACAAATCGCTCTGCACACCCGCTTCTGCCGACAGTATCGTGAGTTGCAACGGCCAGGAAGACCACGTGAGCATGGCCGCGAATGCCGCTACCAAGGCGCGCCGGGTGGTGCTCAATCTGGAGCGGTTGCTTGCCATCGAATTCATGGTGGCCATGCAGGCACTCGACTTCCGGCTGCCGCTGCGCTCCTCACCCCGCATCGAGGCGATCAGGGAGCAATACCGGGAAGTGGTGCCCCGGCTGACCGACGACCGGGTGTTGAGCGCGGATATGGAGCGGACGCGGGAGTGGCTTGGCAACGTAAATATCACATAGGCTCATGGAGGAGCATGAGACTCACAAAAAACGGATTCCTGCGGAATGACAAAAGAACTCTGTGAGCCTCTTTTTCTCTGCGAGCCTCTGTGACACTCCACTCTACGAGGGCAACTCAAAACTCAAAACTCAAAACTCAAAACTATCTTTCCCTCCCCACCGGCACCCGGGCCTGCGGCGCCCATCGGCCTGTTTTCCAGTCCATGGCTTCGAGGTTATGGAAGTTCAGTTTGTAATCAAATTCGGACGGCACATCGTAGCAGTAGCCGTGGTAGTAGTACTGTTTGCCGAGGCGCTGGGCAAGTTGTAATTCGAGCAGCAGGGTGAACGTGCCCAGACTGCGGCGGGTGTACGCCGGATCGAAAAAACAATAGGTGCCGGACACGGCTTGCTCGCCGATATGCACAAAACTGCATGCGATTAATCGCCCTTCTTCAAAAACCGAAAATTCAAGCCCCTCCACAGGAACTTCATAAGCCCTGGGGTGCAAAAAAGAGTAGACCGACAAGGGCTGCCGATCCTGAAAACGTTTGGAGTGGAGCAGGAAGAGGGCTTCTTTTTCCGGAGTGATGAAAATCGGAGCGCAGCGCACATCCAGGCCCGCATGGCGGCGCAATGCCTGACGCTGGCTTTTGGAAAAAACAAGGGGTTTGTCCAATCGTATCCGAAGTGGAATGGTTCGGCAAATACGCCCTTTGGAAACAGCAAAATTGTGCCGGATCACGGAGTACCCCAGCAAACGCCAGCCGGCGACGAGCAACGCGTCCAGTTCCCCCGGCGCCATGGGCGCCATTTCGATGCTTTCGTCAACAACGTCTTCGAGAAACGACCGGTGGGTTTGCATAACGGCTGGGGAAACGCGAAAAAGGCTATTCCTCTTTTAGTTCGCGTTCAATTTCTTCCATTTTCACGTAATCCACGGCCTCACTGAGGGAGGGCACGATCGTCAGGATGGTGTCGAGCCGGGAAATTTCGATCAGTTTGGTGACCATAGGTTGCAGCTTGCCTGCAATTACAAACGAGCCGGTGCCTTTCCAGAGGCGGTGGGCTGTCAAAATGGCGCTCAATCCGCTGGAGTCTACAAACTTCACTTGCGACAAATCAAAGATCAGGTTGCGGATACCCTCCTGATTTAGAATAATGAAATCGCTTTTCAGCCCGGGCGCAATGACCGAATTCAGATTTTCCTCTTCGAGCGTGAGCACGGCATATTGATCTTGTTTGTCAATATTGTATTTCATGACGGTCTGATTTTCAATAATAAATAAACTTGCCGGCAACCTTTTGCTTTTTGGCGCCTTCAAAAGTGTCGGCAAATGTAGGCAATGCCCTGTTGAAAGTGTCAAGATTTTTGCCGGCCCTTTTGTGTTGAAAAAGCAAGCGCCTGACAACACGGCAGGAAAAAACCGTCTGGCATTGTTTTTCGGAGATGTATCCCGGTGCACCCACTATTGAAAATGCCCGTCTGCTCTTCTCCCAAAAACCGGCGGCGACTTTTTTTGTTAAAAACCCGTCCGAACCGAAAATAAAAATTGAGTAATTCGCTCCGATAAGCCTAAACTTGCCCCGTGATCGGGCAAACGCCGCTAACCGGATCGGCCCGTCACACCGTATCATTCCTGATCCTTCCATTTCTGGTACATACATGAACAAAAAATTCTCGCCCGTCGTCAAGCAGATCATCCAGCAAAGCGGACAGGAAGCCCGACGGCTTGGGCACGACTACATCGGCGCCGAACACCTGCTGCTCGGCATTATCGCCGAACGGGACTGCTTGCCGATCCGTGTGCTCGATGCGCTGCTCGTGGATGTGTTCGATCTGAAAAAACGCCTCGAACGCTCCATCCCGCGCCGCAGCGCCTACCCGCCTGCCGAAAACCTGTTTGTCGGCGAATTTCAGGTGACCACGCAGGTACAACGCGTGCTCAAAGTGACATTCCTCGAAGCCAGACTACTCAAAAGCGAAGAAATCTTTCCCGAGCACCTGATGCTTTCCCTGCTCAAACACCCGGATACCTTCGCTACCAAACTTTTAAACGAATACGACGTGGACTACGACAATTTCAAAAAAGAACTCGAATATGTGCGCTCCGAACAGGACCTCGCACACCCCAACCTCTTCGCTGCTGCTGCCAATGAAGGTTCCGGCGACTACGACGACGACGACGACCGCAGCGGCTACCGATCCGGAAGCCAAAAAGCCCAGCAAAAAAGCCGCACCCCTGTGCTGGACAACTTCGGGCGCGACATCACCAAACTCGCCGAAGAGGGCAAACTCGACCCCATCATCGGCCGTGAAACCGAAATTGAGCGGGTCAGCCAGATTCTCAGCCGCCGCAAGAAAAACAACCCCATCCTCATCGGCGAACCCGGTGTGGGTAAAACCGCCATCGTGGAGGGCCTCGCCCTGCGCATTATGCAGAAAAAAGTGAGCCGCACGTTGTTCAACAAACGCATCGTGATGCTCGACCTCGCCGCTCTTGTGGCCGGCACCAAATACCGCGGACAGTTCGAAGAGCGCATCAAGGCGATTATGAATGAACTGGAAAAAAGCCGCGACGTGATCCTGTTCATTGACGAAATCCACACCATCGTGGGCGCCGGCGGCGCGACGGGTTCGCTCGACGCGTCCAATATTTTCAAACCCGCTCTCGCCCGCGGCGAACTCCAGTGCATCGGCGCCAGCACCCTCGACGAGTACCGCCAGTACATCGAAAAAGACGGCGCCCTCGACCGCCGCTTCCAGAAGGTTATGGTGGATCCGCCCAGCCAGGAAGACACCATCCATATCCTCAAAAACATCCAGTCCAAGTACGAGGAATTCCACAACGTGCAGTACACCGAGCCGGCCATCGTGGCCTGCGTGCGCCTCAGCGACCGGTACATCACCGACCGCTTCCTGCCGGACAAGGCCATTGACGTGCTCGACGAGGTGGGTGCCCGCGTACACCTGAAAAACATCAATGTGCCCAAGCATATCGAAGACCTCGAAAAACGCATCGAGGCCATCAAGGAGCAAAAAAACAGGGCCGTCAAAGACCAGCAGTACGAAGACGCCGCCAACCTGCGCGATCAGGAAAGCAAACTCGTGCGCCAGCTGGAGTTTTCCAAAGTGGAGTGGGAAGAAGAAAGCAAAACGAAGCGCTATCCCGTCGAGGAAGACGATATTGCCGAAGTGGTGGCCATGATGACCGGCATCCCGGTGAAAAAAGTGGCTACCAGCGAGAGCAAAAAACTCGTCCACATGGCCGACGACATGCGCAAAATGGTCATCGGGCAGGACGATGCCATTGTGAAAATATCCAAAGCCATCCAGCGCAACCGCGTGGGCCTGAAAGACCCGAAAAAGCCCATCGGCTCGTTCATTTTCCTCGGCCCCACCGGCGTCGGCAAAACGGAACTGGCCCGTGCACTGGCTCGCTACCTGTTCGACAGCGAGGACTCCCTCGTGCGCATTGACATGTCGGAATACATGGAAAAATTCTCCGTGAGCCGGCTTATCGGCGCGCCTCCCGGCTATGTCGGCTACGAAGAGGGCGGCCAACTCACCGAGCGCGTGCGCCGAAAACCCTACTCCGTGGTGCTGCTCGACGAGATCGAAAAAGCCCACCCCGACGTGTACAACATCCTCCTGCAAGTGCTCGACGACGGCCAACTGACCGACGGCCTGGGCCGCCGCGTGGATTTCAAAAACACGCTCATCATTATGACCTCCAACATCGGCGTGCGCCAGTTGAAGGACTTTGGTCAGGGCGTCGGCTTCGCCACCAAAGCCCGCCAGGAAGCCGCCGAGGACAATTCCAAAACGGTGATCCAGAATGCGCTCAAACGCACGTTCTCCCCGGAATTCCTCAACCGGGTGGACGACGTGGTGGTGTTCAACGCGCTGGGCCGTGAAGAAATTTTCAAAATCATAGACAACGCCCTCGGCGGCCTGATGAAGCGCCTGAACAACCTGAAAATCGCGCTCACGCTCTCCGACGACGCCAAGGAATTTGTGGCCGAAAAAGGCTATGACCCACAGTTCGGCGCCCGTCCGTTGCACCGCGCCATTCAGAAATACATCGAGGATCCGCTCGCCGAGTTTATCCTGAGCGAAAACCCCGGCGAAGGGGCAGCGCTGCAAGCCACCATGAATGAGGATAAAAGTGGTCTGGTGATCGCGTTTGAGGCTACCGAGAAGAAAAAGACGAAGCAAAAGGAGAGTACGGAGAGTAAGGAAAACGACCCGACGCTGTCGTAGACCAGCCGCCGACGATATTCAAAACAAGAGCCTATGCAGGCATCCCAGATTATGAAATGGGTGGCCAGCATAGGCTTTTTCTTTTGCGGGCATCACTTTCAGCCTTAACTTCGTTCTGAACAACATGGCAAAATCATCCTTCTTCTTCCTCTGCTTTTTTGCCGGGCAAATCCTTTATGCCCAGAGCTGGTTTACCACTGGCCAGAACGCCGACTTGATGCTGTCGGGCGTAGACTTCAACAACACCGGCGGTGCAAACCGCTTCAACCACCCTAACGGCCTTGCGTCCGACGGCACCCGGTTGCTGGTGTGCGACCGGTTCAACAACCGGATCCTGGTCTGGAATGCCTTGCCGACCGCCTGGGACACACCACCCGACCTTGTGCTGGGGCAACCCGATTTTACCTCCAACAACCCCGGAACAGGGAAACATCAACTCAACTGGGCCGGGAATGCTTCTTTGGCAACAACCGGGAAACTGGCTGTGGCCGATACCGAAAACGACCGGATATTGCTCTGGCAAACATTCCCGACCAGTAATGGACAGCAGGCGGATGTGGCACTTAACCTGGGCAATTTATCCCCGGCCGGCAACCCGCTGACGTACGGCTGGCCCTGGGGCGTCTGGACCGACGGTACGCGCCTCGCCGTGGTGGCTACGACAGGCAGCGCGATTTTGTTCTGGAATAGTTTCCCGACGGTGGATGATGCGAAACCGGATTACGTTGTCAAACTGCCTCAGTTCGGTACCCCGCGGAACATCTCCACCGACGGCAGTACCTACTTTTTTGTGGGCGACCACAACGCCAAAGTCAATGGCACCCCCGGCACCTTTTTTTGGAACGCCTACCCGACTGCAGCCAACCAACCCTACGACTTCTACCGGGACGAGTGGATCAAAGGCGTCAAATTGCCCGGCGAAAAACTCGTTGCCGGAGGTCTGTCCAGTATTTACCTCTGGGATAACTTGCCGACCACAGCCGGTCATGCGCCAAATTTGGTACTCAAGCCCCCCATGTATAAAAACGGCGACGGTGTGGATGTGCTCTGGGCAGGAGGCCGACTTTTCGTGAACAACTACAACGGCAACAACGTACTGGTATTTAACGGCCTGCCCGACAACGCAGGGCAATTGCCGGATTTCGCGCTCGGATCGCCAACGATTTACGCGCAAACCCTGGACTCGATTCATTACATCCAAAATCCCGTACTCGCCTCGGACGGCACAAGGCTGGTCGCCACTTCCGATTTCGACCGCACCATCCACATCTGGAATACCATTCCCATCCACTCCGGCCAAAAATCCGATCAGCAAATCAAGGTTTCACCAGGTGTCGATATTTGGGCGAACGCCGTGCATGGTAGCACGATGGTTGTGGCCGGACGCAAGGCGGTATCCGTCTGGACAGATCTGTCCCAGATTTCGGCTACGCCCTCGTTTCAGTTCATCAACAATATTGGCACGGCCACCTTTACCGACCTGAGGGGTGTGGCGCTGGATGCGCAATTTTTTTATTTAGCCGACAATAACGGAAAAATCTACGGCTGGAAAGGGATGCCGGTCTCGGCAGCCACCAACCCCGATTTCGTCATTGACAACCCTGGGACGCAATACGGATTTCTGCACAGCAACGGCGAATACCTCTGTGCGACCAAACCTGAACCTCCCGCAGCGGTGTACATCTACCGTGTAACCGACCTGGCTGCCGGGAATACAACACCCTTCAAAACCATAGGCAACAACATGGCCTTTCAGATGAACCAGCCTTCGCAGGCCATGATCTTCGGGCAATCGCTGGCTATTGCTTGCAGGGGCGGGCACTCGGTTTATCTGTTTGACAACCTGGCCGATGCCGGCAGCCTGAACCACGTCGTGACGCTCGGCCAACCGTTTGCAACGTCACATGAAGCCGGTATCGGCATCAACCGCCTGTTTATGCCGGCGTCCTTGCTCTACCTCGACAACAGCATCTGGGTAGGCGAATTCAAGTTTTCCAGCCGGATATTGAAATTTTCCCCCGGGAGTACCACTGACGTCTCCAATATTGACGCAAATGCGCCGACGGTGCTGGTGTACCCGAATCCGATCGCCGGTGACGCATTTACCCTGTACTTCGAAGCAACCCACGACGGTGTGTTTACCCTGGACTTGTTCGACTCGAAAGGTCGGCTGCTGAAATTCCTTGACGCTCCATCGCTGCATGCTGGAGATAATTACCGGAACAGGTTTCCTCTGACGGATACTCTGTTGCCGAAAGGCATATTGTTGGTGCGCATCGTTTCGCCAAGCGGCCAAGTTTGGGCGAAAGTAGTTCGATAGCGTTCACACCACCGTATTCCACCCATGCACATCCGACTCCACCCCGGAACGGATACCTTCCAGGTGTTTTTTTACCCGCAGCGCGAAAGAATTCTCGTTCACCGGCGCCAACTGCAGCGCATGTTCCCGCACCTGAATCAGTTCGATGGGCGCCGTGACGGCAGCCGTACCTACGCCGAAGGCTTCCTGCAACTTGCCGGCCCGATGTGCCTCTACCAGTTCGAGCGCGCTGATGCGGCGCTGTTCGGTGGCATAGCCCATGTCGCGGGCGAGGGTCAGGATGCTGTCGCGCGTGATGCCGTCGAGGATGGTGTCGGACACCGGTGGCGTGACGATCTTGCCGTCGAGCAGGAACATCACGTTCATCGTGCCCGATTCTTCCAGATTCAGGTCGGGCGAGCCGTCGGTCCAGATCACCTGATCGAAACCGGCTTCGCGGGCCAGTTGGGTCGGGTACAGCGAGCCGCCGTAGTTGCCGGCACATTTGGCCGCGCCGGTGCCGCCGGGTGCTGCCCGCACAAAACTTTCTTCCACTTTCACTTTCAGTGGTTTGGCGTAGTATGGCGGCACCGGCCCCGTAAAGGTGATGAAGCGGTAGGTGTCCGAAATTTTCATCCCGAAACGAGCGTCGGCAGCGAAAATGATAGGGCGGATATACAGCGCCGACCCCGGCGACGAAGGTACCCAGTCGGCGTCGAGGGCCACGAGCGCCCGGATGCAGGCTTCGAAATAGTCCGCCGGCATTTGCGGCATAGCCATCCGTTTTAACGAGCGGTTAAGGCGCAGGGCGTGGCGATCCATGCGGAAAATCGCCGGACGACCGCTACTTTGCCGGAAGGCTTTCATGCCCTCCCACACGATCTGGCCGTAGTGCAGGCCCATTAAGGAGGGCGGCAGCACCAGGTCGGCGTAGGGCACGATCTGCGGATCCGTCCAGGCGCCGTCGCGGTATTCGGCAGTGAGCATGTGGTCGGATACCGTTTCGCCGAAAACTAATCGGTCAAAGTCGGTTTCAGCCAGGCGGCTATGCGCTGTTTTTGTAATCGGAATGGCTTGTAGCATTTTTTCCATCTTGATGTTTGCTCGTTTGTAAACGCCCTGTTCGAGCGGTATTTCCTGAAAACCCATTTTCCGGTACAGTTCCACGGCCGGCCCGGAGGTGTTGGTGTTGGAGTACAAAATGATTCGGCGGGCGCCCAAAGCCTCTCCTTCCCGAATAGCGGCCTCCATCAGCAGCCTGCCGATGCCGCGACCGCGCCAAGGTACGTCAACCGCCATTTTTGTCAGCTCAAACTCGGCACTTCCTTTTGGGCGCAACGCCACTACTCCCACGACACGGTTTTCGGCCACAGCCGAAAGAATGCTCCCGCCGCCTGACAAGATATGGCTTTCAGGATTGCTGAGCACGTCAATATCCACTTGCTCCAGCGGGTAGTCCGCCTCAATCCAGGCGCGATTCAGGTTGAAAAATGCTTCGCGATAGTCGGGGTTCCAGCGTTCGATCCGAATGGCCATTGTTTCTGTGTTTGTTGTGAAAAATCGGGGCAAAGGTGGCACCTTTGTTCTGGCAAAAAACAGATTCAGTTTTTAAAAAATCAAGCAGAACAGATGCTGAATGGCAACGACGAATTTTTGTACTACCAAATTGCCGAACGCCTTGAAGGCATGGTGGCGCAGGGGGTCTGGAAAACAGGCGACAAACTGCCTTCCGTGCGTGCGCTGAGCCGCGAACAGGGCGTGAGCATGAGCACGGTGTTCAAGGCGTATTCGGCATTGGAGAGCAAGGGCCTGATCGAAGCGCGCCCGAAGTCGGGATATTTCGTGCGGTTTCGGGCACGACGTGATACGCCTGCCGCGCCGCGCGCGCTGCGGTTTTCGGCACCGCCGGAAGCCATGTCGGTAGACGACATGATCGCCACCGTGTACGCCAACCTGACCGAGGCCGGGGTGGTACAATTGTCGCTGGCAGCGCCGGGGTACGAGTTGTTGCCTGCGGCAAAACTGAACAAGTGCCTGCTCGAAGCCCTGCGCAGCAGTCCGACAAGTTGCCTGCACTACGAACACATCGCCGGCAGCGAGGACCTGCGCCGCCAATTAGCCCGGCAGGCATTCAACTGGGGTGGTCAATGCACGGCGGAGGAAGTAGTGGTCACGCAGGGCTGCATGGAGGCGCTGTCGTTTTGCCTGCAAACTGTGACCCGGCCCGGCGACACCGTAGCTATCGAACGGCCCACGTATTTCGGGATTTTTAGTTTGCTGAAAAACCTGGGCTTGCGCGCGCTCGAAATCCCCACCGACCCGAAAACCGGCCCCGACCTGAATTTTTTACAAAATGCCGTCCGGAAGCAGCAGATCGCGGCTGCGTTATTCGTCCCGAATTTCAACAACCCTTCCGGCAGCCTGATGCCCGAAGCAGACAAGCAGGCGCTGGTAGCCATGCTGGCCGAGCATGAAATCCCGCTGGTGGAAGACGATATTTATGGGGAAATGTATTTCGGAAAAACGCGGCCGGGTACCTGCAAAAGTTATGACACGGAGGGACTGGTTTTGTACTGCTCGTCTATGTCCAAGTCGCTGGCGCCGGGGTATCGTGTCGGCTGGTGCCTGCCGGGGCGTTTCCGCGAAAAAGTGCTCCAGCGAAAACTGACGCACTGCATCACCTCGGCTACGCCTACCCAGGCGGCTATTGCGCGGTTTTGTGCTAACGGGCGTTTTGACCTCCATTTACGCAATCTCCGCAAGGCGCTGCATACCCAATGCTTGCGCTACTGGCAGGCGATTTCGGAATTTTTCCCGCCCGAAACCCGCGTGTCGCAACCGCAGGGCGGCTATGTGCTCTGGCTGGAATTGCCCGAAACCGTGGACGCCTTTCACCTGTACCACCACGCGCGCCGGCATCGGATCAACATCGCGCCGGGGCAGATTTTCAGTACCGCCGGGGCATTTTCGCATCATATCCGGCTGGGTTTCGGGGCGCCGTACAGCCTGGAAATTGAGGGGAGTTTGCGCACGCTTGGGAGGTTGGTAAGGGAGATGGGATGATTCTTGGAATATACCCTGAGATTGCCCCGTTTGGCTCTGAGTATTCGCCTCCTTCTCAGCCCAGGGGTTTAATTCTCAGCCCAGGGGTTTAATTCTCAGCCCAGGGGTTTACCCCTGGGCAAACGAAAAATTAACATACCGCCCGGCCCAAGGGTAAACCCCTGGGCTGAGAATTAAACCCTCCGGTTTAAAAGCCTGTTATGGAGCAAGGAGTTATCTAATTGATAATCATAAAGATACAGCCACAATTTCCCATATTCAATTTATAAAAATATCTAACAGCACCGAGGCTAAGGTGCAGTATTCGTTTGTGTCAGAATAAATTCGCTTCTTTCACAACCGTTAACCACTACACCCTGCCACCATGTCTCATTCCAAAGTTCGTATATGGATTCATGCAGTTTTTGGTACCAAATACCGGGAGGCGCAAATTTTGCCATCCATTGAATCTGAAATTCACCAGATACTTTTCAGGCAATTTGTAGCGTACGACTGTTATGTAGATTGCATAAATGGCATGCCCGATCATGTCCATACCCTGTTCTTGCTTAGTCCCAAGAAATCTGTTTCAGATGTGATTGGCTTTGTAAAAGGCGGCAGCTCACACGAAGTCAACCAAAGTCTGATGCTTCCCAGCAAATTTGCCTGGCAGTCCGGCTATTCAGCATTCTCCGTAAGTGAATCAAAAGCGGTCAATGTCCGGCGGTATATTGAGCGCCAGAAGATTCACCATTTGGGAAATAATTTTGCTGAAGAACTCGAATGGCTGGAACGAATGAACGGGATCGTACCGGATACCCACGGATAAATCCGTGTGCTGAGAATTCCCAGGGGGGCAGACGGGCCGATAAAGGAGGCCTCACATCCGCACCAACTTACTCCACCCCAACACCTTACCCCTCTCCACCAAACCCACCGAATACGCCCCCGGCGCCAGCCCGGTCAGCGATACCGTTTGCACGCCCTGCCGGATATTTTCAGAGCGCAGTACCTCCCGCCCGTTCAGGTCGTGAAAAACTACTGTAGCATCCCCATCGAACGTCGGGATACGGACGGTACACACGTCATGCTGCACCGGATTGGGGAAAATCGCCCATTCGATCCCGGAACCGGCAGATTGTTCCACCACCGGTGTGGCGATTTGCGGCAGCGTATCCACAAAGCAAGTCAGGTGTTCGAGCAAAGCGGTGGCCCGCATCCAGTAGTTATCCAACTGCACGGCGTATTGGGGCTGGTCATAAATGTTGCCATGGCCACCGCCGGGCACTTTTTTCAGGTATGTCCAGACGCCGGTAGACAAAGCATACGGGTGCAGCACCCCGGTGCCTTCCAGATAGGCAATATTGGCGGCTACACCCGTCAGAAACGGCACGGTGCCGTCGGCGGTGCCGTGAATGCCGGCCATGGGCGGCTCGCCGTCGCTGATCCAGCCGCGGCGGTACAGGCCGCCCGACATGTTTATGACGGCTCCGATTTTGGAAGAAAAGGTTTTGTTGGAAGCAGAGCCGGTATTGCCTTCGAATCCGCCGTTGTTGGCGATGATGGTTTGCATAAACAGCGGGAGGTTATCCGTTTCGTCGAGGTATGTGGCGTGCAGCGCAGCCACTGCGCCTGCGGAATAGCCGCCCACGTAAATATGCTCCGGATCGGCGCGAAACAGGTTGGCCGTGGCGGCATCCTCGCGGAAGTAGCGCACGGCTGCTTTCATGTCGCCCACGGCTTTTACCGCCGTGTCCATTATTTTGGTAGAATCCGGGATGCCAAGCGGGAACACAGGAAACAGGCGGTACTGAATGGACGCCGCCACGTAACCGCGTTTGGCCAGCAGTTCGCACCACTGGGCCATGTCGGACTTGTTGCCGAAAACAAAACTGCCACCGTGCTCCAGCACCACCACCGGTCGGCGTGATGTGGTGTCGCCCTCCGGTTCATACACGTCCATCGAGAGCGTAATGGGCTGGCCAAGATGGCTGGTAGCAGGTGCGTAGGGTAGGGTAGTCTTCTTCACCGCTGCAAAAACGGGCTGCTTGTAGCGGATGCCGTCGCAGGCGGGGTTTTGGGAAAAAAGGGCCGCAGTGCAGCCAAGTGTAAGCGTTGCAATCCCAAAGAGTAGTTTCATATACAGCGCATTTTCGATTGATTCGATTGTTCAGATTGATTCGATTAATTCGAATGAGAAAAAAAATCGGGGCTGGGCTTTCAGGTGCGATATGCCCAACAAATGTATGAAACATGTTGTCGCCATTTAACGCAGTATCTGAAAGTCCCGCCCCAATCGAAATAATCGAATCAATCGGCTCAATCGAACCAATCGAATCAATCTGATCAATCGAACCAATCCTTACATCTTCTTCTTCCACTCCGCAATGGACTCTTCGTTCATACGCGGGTAGTCGGAGTTGCCGTCGGCTTTGGCCAGTTCGGTGCTGCGGTTGGCAGTGGCGATGGCGTCTTTGTACTTGCCGAGTTTAGCCTGAATGTTGGCCTTGAGGCGCAGCACCCAGAATTTTTCGCCGGCCATTTCCAGGTTTTTGTTCACCCAGTCAAGGGCTTGCTGGGCGTCTTTGCCTTCTTCAAAATAGTAGCGGGCGGCGGAGTAGTAATCGTTGGCTTTGGGTCCGGCCATCGTGGATTTGATATCGGCCATAACTTTGGAGTCGGTATCCATCTTGATCGGGATCACCACTTTGGTTTTTTCCCACGAGATTTCGAGGTCGGCGACGTCGTTTCCTAAGTTGCCGATGCCGATGGTGAATGTTTCTACCATGTCGCTCAGCATTTTCACCGGCACATTAAAGCGGGCAGCCACGTCTTCTTCTTTGAACGATTTTGCGTCCGGAACACCCCAGAACGTGGTGTTTTTGTAAAAAATGATCGTCCACTCTTTTTCACCGGGAATGGTGTACAGGGCGTACGAGCCTTTGTCGAGGGCGTTGTAATTCACCTGCACATTGTCGCTGAACGTCACTTTGGTAGCAGCGTTGGCGCCGGTACGCCACATGTCGCCGTAGGGCACGAGGCCTCCGAAAATTTTGCGGCCTTTGGCGCTGGGGCGGGAGTATTCCACGTCAATTTTAATCAGACCGACTGCCTGGCTGAACGAGCCTACCGGACTGGGTTGCGGGGTTTTGATTTGTGCGAAGCCGATGCTTGCAGTTGCGAAGAATGCGAGTACGAGAGAACAGTACGATTTCATCATGGACAAGTAATAGTTGATAAGGAAAAATGTTTGGCGGTTGAACAACCGTTTTTCAAAAAAGGTTGGCAAAGGTAAACACCTCGTGGTACTTTTTGCCGCACGGAGTCGCATTTGAACACTCCCGCCGATTTTGGCACGAAGTACTACTTTTGGGCAAAAAATCCGCATGCTTCGATTTTCCTGTCTCCTCTTCGATACCCTCAGCCCTCGCGAACTGTACGAGATCATGGCCCTGCGTCAGGAGGTTTTTGTGGTGGAACAAAACTGCCCCTACCTCGATGCCGACGGCAAAGACCTGCAGTCCTGGCACCTGATGGGCCGAAATGCGGAAGGCGTCTTGTTGGCGTACACACGTCTGCTGCCCGAGGGTGTATCGTATCCGGGATATATTTCCATCGGACGGGTGGTCAGTTCGCCGGCAGCACGCGGCACCGGCGCCGGGAAACTGATTATGCAACGCAGTATTGATCTGTGCCGGCACTTGTTCGGCCCTTTGCCAATCAAAATCGGAGCACAGTCCTACCTGCTGAAGTTTTACGAAAGCCTCGGCTTCATCTCCACCGGTGAAGAATATCTGGAAGACGGAATTCCGCACACCAAGATGGTGTTGGGCGACCGGTAAATTTCCCCAATCACCCAATCACCCAATCACCCAATCACCCAATCACCCAATCACCCAATCACCCAATCACCCAATCACCCAATCACCCAATCACCCAATCA
>JAEUUV010000265.1 GCA_016787285.1 Saprospiraceae bacterium
CGCAATTTGCGACCGCCGACTTTCACATACTTGTCGAGTGCTTCAACGCCTTCAGGAAAGAGGCCTTCGGCAATTTTGGCGCCGATGATGCAGACGTCGCTGCCGTTGTAAAATTCGGTAGGGGAGAAGAAGCGCCCGTCCTCCTGAAATTCGAGCCGGAATATTTCGCTGCAGTCCTCGGTCATGCTCAGGAAGGGGACAAACTCCATGCTGTACGATTGCCACTTAAGCGTTTTGCTGCCCAGGAACGACCAGTAGCCTACATGTGAAGCGGTTTTCAAACGATTTTTCAGGGCTTCGTATTCGCGAAAACTCTGGTTGGGGCGGCGCATCCATTTCCAGAAATTCTGGCCCGGGTCTTCCGACCAGGAAAATTTGTCGAGATAGATAACATCGTTACCGAGTTTGGATAAACTTCCCCGGATGTTGTCCTCCAGCGAGTTGACCGCGCTTTTTACGCCTATAATGCAGAATATACCGATGGTGATGCCAAGCAGCGACAGGAAGGAGCGGAGTTTGTTGGCAATCAATTGTTGCCAGGCCTGGGCGGCGCCTTCGGAGAGGATGCGGAGAATTTGGCGCATGTGCTGGAGGATTCGATTGATTCGATTAATTCGATTGATCCGATTGGTATGATTGATTCGATTGGGCTTGCTGAAAAACCGTTGCGAAAGTCGGCTATGAGCTGATAATTCAGCCGGCGTTTCGATCAAGTACCACTTTGGCTCTATCAAAAATGCCCGCTCGAGTGCAAATAGGATTCCCAACTCTGTTTGGCGTCTCCTTTCAGTACGCGTGGAATCTTGGCTTGACCATTCAGTTTGCCCTTTTCTTCCAGCCAGCGGTAGAACACGCCATGGGGCAACACAGTCACCCGCACGGCGCGCAGGGCATAGCGGCGTTCGACCGCGTAGTCGTCGTTTATTGTTTTTAAATGTTCGTCCAGTGCAGCGGCAAATGAGCCGGCATCAACGGTGGCCGGGTTGTCGGCGCTGATATACCAATGGTGTGCCCAATGGCTGCCATCTTGCACGGCGGACACAGAAAACTCTTTCACACCAACACCTAACGCAAGGTCGGCTTGCCGGATGGCGGTGTTCATATTGTCTACCGACAGGTGCTCGCCCACCACGCTGAGGTAGTGCTTGACCCGGCCGGTCACTTTGAACAGGAGGCGTTTTGTGTCGGCAAACTCAATGGTGTCGCCCAGCAGGTAGCGCCAGGCGCCGGCATCGGTGCTCAGCAGAATGGCATAGTGCTTGCCCGGCTCCACTTCGCCGACAGTCAGGGTGTGGGCTTCGGGGCGCGGGTTGCCGTTTTCATCAAAATTGGCTTCGTTGAAGGGGATAAATTCAAAGAAAATACCTGCGTCGGTGGCCAAGCGCATTAGACGGGAATCAGGCCCCGGCTGGTAGCCCATGAAGCCCTCGGAGGCCATATAACTGTCCACGTACTGTACTGGTTTGCCCAGTAATTGTTCGAAGGTTTGCCGGTAAGGTTCGAAAAAAATGCCTCCGTGGCACAGCAGGGAAAAGTTGGGCCAGATTTCGTGGATGTTTTTCAGCCCGTGGCGCTCTATGATGCGTTCGAAAATCATCTGTACCCAGGCGACATTGCCCACGATAAAGCCGATGTCCCACTTGGGAGCCTCCTCGGCGATGCGTTCGATGCGGTCGCTCCATTCGGGCAGGTCGGTGATTTCCCGGCCTGGGCGGTAATATTTTTTAAGCCAGAACGGTCGGTTAAGCCCGATGATACCCGACAGGTCGCCTACCCAGTGGCGGCCCTCCGGACTGAGTGTGGTGCAGCTGCCCACCATCAGCATTTGTTTGGTGAACACGTCGGCGGGCAACCGGAAGAGCGCCATATCGCAGAACAGCCGGCGGGTCACTTTGCGCATGGATCGGATGATGTCCGGCGTGACCGGGATGTACTTGGACGCGGCGTTGGATGTGCCGCTACTCAGGGCAAACCACGGCACCCGGCCCGGCCAGCACACGTCTGCCTCGTCGGCGCGGGCGCGATGCCACCATTCGTTGTAGATTTTATCGTAGTCGTGGATTGGGACGCGTTCGCGGAAGGCGTCCACCGGAGTGGGGTGGGACAGGATTTGCCGGAAACCATATGTCTGACCAAAGGCGGTATCGCCGGCCTTTGTAAGCAGGCGAATGAGCGTTTTCCGTTGTTTGGAAACCGGCGACCTCCAGGTTACCCGGGGGGTAGCCCCAAGACGAATACCGGTTTTGATGACATGTCCCAGTAGGTACATAAGTGTGGGTACAGTTTGGTTGGATTGAAGGGCTTTTTCAAATTTGCCCCAGGAATACGCGCAAAAATAAGCACAAATCCGAACCGCAACCCAGTGTGACAACAATAGCACCGCAGATGACGCAGATAAAAAAGCGGATGCCCACAGATTTTTTTTACTATCCGTGGGTGTCCACACAAATCCGCGTCATCTACGGTGCTATTGTTGTCACAAAGGGCAATAAGTCTGTGAAAATCTGTACAATTTGCGTCCTGCTTTGCTATTCTGCCAACTGCCCGGCGGCCCAACGCAGGGCGGCTTCCGTTTTTCGGTATTCCGACAACAGTTTCAGATACTTGATCCGGGCTTCGAGCCAGCGCTGTTCGCGGGTGTTGATGAGGAAAACGGAACTTTCGCCGAAACGGAATTTTTCGTTTTCCCCGTCGAGCAGGGCACGGTAGTTGGCGGTGATGTCGCGGTAGAGCGAGGCCTGCTGGGCGAGAGTGTTCAGTTCGTTCAGGTACTGGCGGACTTTGTTCCCGACTTCGAGGCGTTTTTGCTGGATAGCGAGGTCGGTTTGGGCAATTTTTACCTGTGTGACCTGCCAGTCGCCGCGTGCCTTGCGGTTCAGGATCGGGTAACTGAAACGCAGACTCCATTTAACGTCGTTGACGAACACTCCCGGGCCTTCGAGGCCGGGCGTGGAAAAAAACTGCCAGCCGTTGCCCAGTATTTGGTAGCCGAGATCAAGCACGGGTTTGCGTTTTTCCAACTTGAGGCGGCGCTCCACGTCGAGCGCGCGCAGTTTGGCTTCGTAGGCGAGCAATTCGGGGTGGCTTTGCAAGGCGGCTTGCAAGAGGTATTCGGCATCGGTTTCGGCGAGTGGCGGGTACGAACCGGTTTCCAGCGGTTCCGGTGGAGCAGGCAGGGCGGCACCTGCGGGTATACCGTTGGGTTCCCAGCGGAAATTGGCCAATTGCAGGGTGGCATTTTGCACTTCGACCCGGGCTAGGTTGACATCGAGTCGGCGGTTTTGCACCTGGATGAAGGCTTCGAGGGTGTCAATGGCGGGTTTGTCGCCCTGCGCAAAACTTTCTGCAATACCGGCGTACCGGATTTCGGCTTGACGCCGTGCCTCTTCAAAAATGCGTACGGAATTCTCGGCCACCACCCAGGTCCAGTAGGTTTTGGCTGCTTCGAGGAGCAGGTCATTTCGGACGGCTCGGCGTTCGGCTTCGTACTGTTGCAGGGCAATTTGGCTTTGCCGCAAATCGGCGCGCCGTTCGTCCATGAGCAGGCCTTGCCCGAGCGTCCAGTTGAACCCGGCGGCAATCTGGCCGGCTTCGGGCAGGCCGGATTCCGGGTTGAGAAATGCGCCGGTTGCGCGGTTGTAGTTCCCTTTGAATTCCAGTCCGAACCAGGTGGGCCACTTCACTCCGGCCTCGGTGTACTGGAAGTAGGTTTTGTCGTTGAAGTTTTTGCCCTCCAGGTCGCCATACAGTTTGGGATCGAATCCGCCTTTTGCCCGAAGCAGTTGAAAACGGGCTTGCTCCGTCAACAGGTCGGCCTGCCGGGCAGCCGGGTGCTGCCGGAGCACCTGGCTGCGGAATTCCTGCCAGGTAAAATTGGCCGGCTGTTGTGCCTGGAGCGCTCCGGGGAGCAGGCCAAAGAGCAGCATGATGGTTTTTTTCAACATGGTGGGCGCCGGGTTATTTCGTCTTTTTGATGGGGGCTTTCGGGGCGAGACCCTCGCCTTTGGGGTCTTTGCCGGAGGCGTCGTCCTGGTAGAGGTCGGGCGGGAATCCGTTGAGAATTCGCCAAAGTTCGTACCACAGCGGCACGTTTTTCAGCAGGGCAATGCCTTTGGCGCCGCCGCCCACCTGCAGCGCATCAGGCCAGGGTTGCTCGTTTTTGTCGGGCGCTATGAGAACCCGGAATTTGCCGTTGGTGCTGATGTTTCGGTCAATGGCCACTACGCGTCCGGCGAAGGTGCCGAGCGAGATACCGGGCCAGCCGCTGAAGAAAAATGCCGGCCAGCCGTCGAACAGGAATCGCACCTGCCTGCCTGTACTGATGAGCGGCAGGTCCATCGGGCGGATGTACATCTCGACGGCCAGTTCGTAATCGGAGGGGAGGATACTCACGACAGGGTCGCCTTCCTTGACGATTTCGCCGATACCCGGTGTGATGGCCTGCACGATGTAGCCGTCCTGCGGGGCGAGAATATGGTAAAAAGAATTCCGACGGCTATAGTTTTCGCGTTCGATCCGCAGTTTGTTTACCGAGGCCTGGGCGTCGAATTTTTCGGAAATGGTGCTGAATTTGTCGCTTTGCGTCTTGGCAATTTTATTGGCGTACTCGTTTTGGGTCAACTGGAGTTCGGTTTTGTAAATCTCCAGGTCATTTTGGCTGGACGCGAGTTTGTTTTCGGCACTCACCATTTTGGCTTCGCTTTCCTGAAGTTTTGCCTTTTTTTCTTCCAGTTCTGTGAGCGACTTCAGGCCTTTGTCGTACAGGTTTTTGATGCCGTCGAACTGGCGTTTGGCGATCTGGACATCTACTTTGGCTTGCGTCACCCCGGCCTGATCGGACTCGATTTTGAGTTCGGCCTGGCGGATTTTGTTGGCGATCTGCGCTACTTTGTTGATCAGTTCGCGTTCCATGGCGGCGATCTGGCTTTCCAGTGCACTCACCTTGTTGTCGTAGGAGGTGATTGCCGATTCTTTGGCCAGCACCTGATTGCCGACGCGTTGTACGAGAGCGGGATCGAAATAGTCGGCCTTGACCTCGGAAAGGAATACGATGGTATCGCCGGCGCGAACTTTTTGGCCCTCCACGACATACCATTTTTCCACTCTTCCGGCGATGGTGGCATGGATGGTTTGTGGGCGGTGTTCGGGCCTGAGAGTGGTTACTTTGCCGGTGGCCTGAATGTTTTGCGTCCAGGGCAGAAACAGAAAAACCAGGAACAAGGCCAGGAGCAATAGAAATAGGTTGCGGGCCGAAATATGCCATTGTGCCAGTCTGTTCCGGAGTGGCGCCTGTAGGCTGCGAATATCATCTTCGCAATGGACGATGTTATTGGTGATGTTCAGCATTTTTTTTCGTCAGGGTGGTTTATTCGTTGAGTTTTTCGCGGAAAATACGTTCGTAGTGTTCGGTTTTTTGCACGTTGTCGAAGTCTCCTTCAGAAATGATTTGCCCGTCGCGCAGCACGATGATGCGGTCGCAGAGGGAAGCCAGCAATGGGTCGGTGGTGACGCACACGAGCGTCCAGTTATGGCTACGGTCGGTCAGCAGTCGGCCAATGCGGAGCCGGTCGCGGAAGGTCAGGTTCCCGAGGGGTTCTTCCATGACCAGCAGGTTGGGTTCGGTGATGATCGAGCGGGCAATAAGTATTTTGGTGATGATGCTGCGCGGGATGTTTTTGCCGCCCGGGAGTAGTTCGGTGTCAATACCCTGAGGGCTGTTCCGGATAAATTCCGTGAGGCCTACGTTTTCGGACAGTTTGAGCACCTGCTGGAGGGAAATGCTGGAGCGGCCAAGGGTTATATTTTCCAGGATAGTGCCCCTAAACACATCTTCCTGCGAAGAGTAGTCGCCGATGTGCTCGCGCAGGCTGCGCAGGTTGATGTTTTGTTTGGGCAGTCCGTTAAAGAGCAGGGATCCGGTAAAATCGCGTTTGATCACCGAAAGTACCTGGGTCAGGGTGCTTTTCCCGGAGCCGGGATAACCGGTGATGGCTACCCGCTCGCCGGCTTTGAAGGAGGTAGTCAGGTCTTTCAGTACCGGAGCATCGGCGTCGCTGAACTGGTAGGACAAGTTTCGGAGTTCGACTGCAAGGGGCTCCCGGTTGTTGCAAAAATCTTCCACGCGCACGCCGTCTTCGCGTTCGATGGGCAGGTCGGATACCTGACCGATTTTTTCGGTAGCGGTGAGTACATCGTAGCCGGTTTCGTGCAGCAGAATGAGTTTTTCTACCGACTCCACAATGAACAGGACGAGGATTTCGGCGGCTACAAACTGGCCAAGGTTCAGTTCGTTGTTCATCACCATGAGGCTGCCGAGCACCAAAAATCCACCCAGCACCAATGCGCGAAATACCACGCTGCTGCTAAACTGGGTAAGCAGTATGCGCCAGTGTTTGGCCCGGGCATCGAGGTAGTCCACCGTAAGTTCGTCAGTGCGGCTGATCGGAAAACGGTTTTCTCCCGCCAGTTTGAAGGTGGACGACACTCGGCTAACTTCCTCCAACCAGTAGGCAATTTTGTATTTATACTTGGATTCCTTGAGGCTGGTAGCCATTCCAAGCGGCACCGTCCACCAGAACAAAATACCCAGAACTCCGAGCAACAGCAAGGAGGTGAGCACAAATGTGGAGTGGTAAAACGACAGCAGGAGCAGGCTGAACAGGATTTGCAGGATGGCAGTGCTCCCGTCAATCAACAGTTTCGGGAGGCCTTTTTGAATATTTTGGGTGTCAAAAAAACGGTTGACAAGTTCCGGTAAGTACTCTTTTCGCAACATCTCGAGGTTGAGGCGCGGGATGCGGACGGCAAATTCGATAGCCGAATCTGTAAAAATTTGTCGCTGCATATGTTCCATGATGGACAGTTGCATGAGGCGCAAACCGCCGGTAAAAACGGCGCCGATGATGACAAAAGCAACCAATAGCCCCCAGGAAGCCGATATGGCGCCGCCTGCGATGAGACCGATGATTGCCTGAATACCGAGCGGAAGGGACAGATTGATTAGGCCCGCAACGACTGCATACAGGAGGATATAGCGCATTTCGCGCCTGTATTTGGACAACAGCCTGAGCAGGCGTTGAACTGGTGTTAGTGTGTTCGGATTTTGGACTGCCATGTGCTGGTGTTTAGTGTGTCTTGGCAGCCCTGTAAACGACAAGTCGGAGGAATGGTTTAGCGAAAATCAAGTGCATGCATACGGAACGTAGTCATGTGGTCTTCATTTATCCAAAAAATACGGGTTAACGGCGACGAAACAGGGTAGTCTATCCGGGATTCGCAGCATTTTTGGCCCTTGTTTGGGCATGGTTGTCCCTATGGAAGTTCACATTTCTTACATTTTTTTAAATAAAGTTGAAAATGAACGACTTACTTAAGAATCCGGTAGCGGTGTTTCTGGCCGGGCTGTTGTTGCTCTGGCTGATTTTTAAATTACTGAAGGTGATGATCAGCGTGTTTTGGGTGTTTGTGCTGGCCTTCGTGATACTTTTTTTTGTAAACGACCGCTTCCGGCGTGCGGTGCGCATGTTTTTGGGCAGTATCTTTCGCCGGTAATACGGGAGTACACATCTTTTTCGAAACACATACCCAACTAAATTTTTCATCAATGAGTACAGAACTGCAACCGATCAAACCCAAAGGGTTTTGGAACCGTCCGGAAGGCTTAACCGGCGGACTTTTTATGGCCGCCATACTGCTTGGAGGAGGATACTTGTTTTACAAAGCGTTGCCTACGTTGATCAATCTGGCGCAAAATACACTTTATCTGGCCGGGCTACTGGCAGCGCTTGCCGGCGTTGTGTATATGGTGCTGGATCCCAAAATGCGCAACCTGGTATGGTACATGTACAAGTCGGTCATGCGCTGGATCACGGGGTTGTTTGTTCAACTTGACCCGATCGGCATTTTAAAAAGTTACATTGAGGATTTGAAAAACAACCTCGGCTCCATGAACGAACAGATCAGCAAACTCAAGGGCCAGATGTACAAACTATCGGAAATGATCCGGCAAAACCAGCGCGAAATTCAAACGAATCTCGGCATTGCCAGCAAAGCCAAAGAAACCGGAAAAGATGCCATCATGGTGCTCAAGGCACGCAAGGCTGGCCGGCTGCAGGAATCCAACATGAAATTGGACGACCTGTACAAACGTATGGAAGTACTGTACCGGGTACTCACCAAGATGTACGAAACTTCGGAGATCATGCTGGAAGACCTTCAGGATCAGGTGGTCGTGAAGGAACAGGAATACAAGGCGATCAAGGCAAGTCACTCCGCTATTCGCTCGGCCATGTCCATTCTGAGTGGCAACAACGACAAGAAGTACATGTACGACATGGCGTTGGAAGCCATGGCGGAAGATGTCGGCCAAAAAGTAGGCGAGATGGAGCGCTTCATGGATATGTCGAAGGGCTTTATGGATTCCATTGACCTGCAAAACGGCGTTTTCGAGGAAGAAGGCCTTCAAATGCTGGAGAAATGGGAAAAGGAGGGGGTATCGTTTTTGCTTGGTAAGGAAAAGTCGTCCATAATATCAAAAGCGGAAAACCCGAAGGAGATACTCGACCTGAATACACCTATAAGAATACCTACCAAGGAATCGCGGGGCGGAAATCAGTACGACTCGTTTTTCGACAGTTGAGCCACTGCACCTGAATCCAGTTTAAGTCATATCCCTTGCACCTGCCCAAAGGTGCAGGGGATATTTTTTATGAGGATTTCAGGAGCATTTCGAGCAAGTCTTCATACGGGATAACTTCCACGGCAAAAGATTGCCGGGACATTTGCGGCGGCTCCTGTTTGAGCAACTGAAGTTCCTTCTGGATTTTTTGTTCGGCGCGTGGGCCTTCAAATTCCTTTTTTGCCAGTGTCAGGAGCAGTTTCAGGAAAATGGCGCTTCGGCGATTCGTCTCGTTTTCGAGGTGCCGCTGGCGGTATTTGTCCAGGGCTTCGATGCTTCTGCGGAATGCTTCCTCATCGTACATGCCTTTTGCTACGCTGTAAAGGACGGGCAAGAGCACAAGGGGAATATTCATGCCTTCCTTTTCCTTGTCCAGCACTTCAAAGTCGTTGATATAGCGTGTGGTGGAAGGCATGTAGTAGCCCGCTACCTGCTCCACCTCGGCCGGGTTCAGTTGGCCGAGTACAGCCAGCAGATTCAGGTAACCGCCCAGCATGACCCAGATATCGCGATTGCTGCCGCTGAGTTGGTTATACCGCTCGTGCGTGATAGCCTTTTCGAAAATGGCCAGGGCCTCTTGGTATTGTTTGAGGTAGGTGAAGTAGTAAAACTGCGTTTCCAGAATCCGGAACCAGTTGTAAGTGCCCTCATTCACCAAACTCAGGCAATATTCGGAGGTCTTGTGGCCTTCGTCAAAGATGCGGAGTTGGGTGAGGCAAGCCAACTTCTGAGAGGCAAACTTGGTTAATGAACCACGGTTTGTGTTGGGCCTGTCCTTAAGAGTGCGTAGCGCCAGATCACACATCTCAATGGTACTTTTGCAGTCATTTGTGGAAAGGTGCTTAATTACTCCAATTTGGTATGTGCTCGACAAGAATTGCGTAGTTTCAACCTTTTCGACTAAGGGAAAGAGTTCGTCAAAGTACTGACTTGCCAGTAGATGAACATCATTGTTCGGTGACCTTCGCGTGATGTAGTGGTGAATCAGGTTTTCGGAATAATCATAGGCTTTGGCTTCCCAGTAGCGCTTGTCTTCGTACAGGCGGTGCAACCGGCTGTATTTTTCGTGACTTATGATATCTCCGGGACTAAGGGCAGCTTGTTGGCGGAGAATGCGACAAATATCGGCGCTTAGTTCGGTGAACTCGAATTTTATGGTTTGCTCCAGTAACTGCTGAAAGAGGTAGTGGCTGGCTTTAGTAGCATCCTTGCTCCAAAGGATGTAGGCAGCCGCATAATCCCGGTAACAACTGAACCGGGCTTTTCCGCGCTCATTGTACATGGATTGCTGGGCATCCACAAAAAAGGAGGTGTTGATGAGTTGGCGGATGAGCCGGTTGCGGAGTTTGCGGTAATTGGGATCTTTGGCATTGGCGCCGGTGAAATGCCGTGCAGCATCCTCGTCCGAATGGAACTGCCCTTTGGCAATACCCTCGTACAAAGCAAAAACCCGGTTATTCTCCTGCCCCGGATTCCCCAGAACCTCAATTTGTTTAATTTTATTTCGGGTGATGGTTTGTGCCAAATCTTTGAGCACGTCAAATTCCATGTCGGACGGTGTTTAGGAAAAGATGACAAATTCTGCTGGATTAAATTAAATCTGCATGGATTGAAACGTGTGAATGTGTCCTTTCCCGAAAAAAAGCGGGAGACGACTTTTGTAGCCGAAATTTGAACGTGAAATTAGAACAACAAAATCAGATTTGTAATATGGAATAACAAAGTAGCCGCCATTCACCAAATCCAGCAATTTACGACAATTCATGTTCCAAACCGCCCTGCCCGAGGCAAAGGTAGGGCAGGTAGGTGTTTTAATGCTCAATCTGCACGGATTGAAATGAACAGTTGTGTCCTTTTTTGAGGGCCGGCTTCGTTGGACTTTTGACCCAGGTTTTTTAACAATCAAAACGTTCATCGCCATGCCATTTTTCGTTGTACTATTTAGCCTTTTTCTCGCCACTTCCGGTTTGGGTGGTCGTGTGCAGTCCTCAGAGGATAACCAATTGAAGAAGCCAACGCAAGATCGGCCGGAGTATATTATAATTGACGAAAATACACCCTGAGTTACCGCATATGGACGGATTTTCAATATGATTTATACGGCATAGGCCCCCGCCCTTAGTCTTTTTTTAATCCTGTTTAGTTCAGTCCGATAATCTCCTGAAAGGCTGAACTCTTAACACGCTCAGTTTTTCTCGATACTCCCGGATGGAAGTCACGCGATGATGGATGGCAAAAGCGATTATGCGCGTCGCAATTGCGGGTAGCAATGACTTACGTTAAAAGAGACGTATTGTTCCCCGGCTCATCCTCGTGCGACTTTCCCGGGAGTTTTTCGTTTGCCCTCCATGCATTTGCGGGGTGGGAGTCTCCGTTTTTTCATCAAGCGGCGGGCATTTCTTAATTTTTTGTTTGCCGATACCGATTTATGCGTACTTTTCGCGGCGAAAAAACGGCAGTGGCCGTTTTTGACCTTAAAAATACCGTGAAGCAGGGCGTAATCTTTTCTTTAATCACAATACATACTTATGCGCATCCAGTTCAGCCTTTCCTGCCAAAAAGGCGTTATCATTCCAATCAACTACCAATCCGAAATCTCCAACTGGATATTTTCGGTGCTTTCCAATGCCGGGGCCGAACTTTCCGCCCACATTCAGCAATTAGGCTTTGATACGGCTTCCCGCAATTTCAAGTTGTTTACCTTCAGTCCGTTGGCGATTTATCCGTATGAAATGGATCAGGTAAAACAAGAGTTCAGGCTGCTTGGGAATCAGGTCAAAATCAGCATTTCTCTTTACCTGGATCATGCATTCGAGCAACAGATCGTCCACCTTTTCAGGCAATTACCCCTGACTCTGGGTACCTACGAAGGACACCCTGCGCAGTTTGAGGTCAAGCACTGGCAGATCATGCCGCGCATCCAGTTTAAAGAAACGATGCAATTTAATGCCGTGTCGCCGATCTCGGTGACCACCGTGGAAGAGGGCAAACCGGCAAACTCCTACCTTTTGCCCGACAATGAACTTTATGACGTCAGTTTTTTCAACCATGCGGTGCGACGTTTCAAGGCAGCCATGCAGTACAAGTCACTTGCTGCACTAAAGATGCTTGATCCTTCTTTCCCGATGAGTTACCGGCTGATCGGGCAAGCCAAGTCTCGCCTGATTCACCTGAAACCCAATCCGGAAGGAATAGCCCAACTACGCGGATTCGTTTTTGAATTTGAAGTCAGTATGCCGATACCGCTCATGGAGTTCTGCTACTGTGCCGGATTCGGCGAATTTCCATACCTGGGATTCGGATATGTGGAGATTAAATAATTCATTCGGTGTGAAAAACTTCCTTGAAATGAGCCGACGTTTCATCTGCCTGCGATTTCTGTTATTTCTGCTGGTTCTTATGTGTGTTTGGGCCTGCGAAGACGATCCAAAATTCAACGCCGCTTCCGTGGAAGGCCGTTGGGAAATTACCCGGGGACTTCGCAATGGCCAGGAAACAGGTACCCTGTCCGGAACCTATTTCCGGTTTGGCGCCGACGGAAAAATGATTACTAATCTGCCTGTTGGCCCGGAGGTTTCTGTCGACTATGAAATCGTCAAGTCAACTATTTTTCAAAAAAGTGCTGCTCCCATTGAGTATGCCATTCGCTCCTTAAGCGATAGCGCAATGGTGTTGGGTTTTGAACTTCGGGGCATGCAATTTGAAATTTATCTGCAACGAAAAGAGGCCGAAGTACCCGCACCGGAAGTTCCATTTCCTGATGAACCGGACACTCCCGATACCATGCCGACGGATGGTTCTTCCGAAGAATAACTCAAGAATTTCGGGAAGTAAATACCTATCCTGCTTTTTCCAGAATCACAGCATATCCCTGTCCCACGCCGATGCACATGGTGCACAGGGCATAGCGCCCTCCTTGCCGGTGCAAGGTGCGAGCAGCAGTCAACAAAATGCGGGCGCCCGACATCCCGAGGGGATGCCCAAGGGCAATTGCACCACCATTTGGGTTTATGCGCTCGTCGTGGTCGTCAAGGCCCAATTGCCGGGTACATGCCAGCACTTGTGCCGCAAAGGCTTCGTTAATTTCCACGACCGACATATCTCCCAGCGATAGGCCGGCTTTTTCCAGGGCTTTTTTCGAGGCCTGAACCGGTCCGATACCCATTATTCGCGGTTCCACGCCGACGACCGCCGAACTGACAATGCGTGCCAGAGGACGCAATTTGTGCTGCTGCACACCGGTTTCGGAGGCAATTAACAAAGCGGCAGCACCGTCGTTCAGGCCGGAGGCGTTGCCGGCTGTTACGGTGCCCTCCTTGCGGAAAGCCGGGCGCAACTGCGCAAGCACCTCGAGCGTGGTCTCAGGCTTGATGAATTCATCCTGGGCAACGATTGTCGGAGCGCCTTTTTTGGCTGGAATTTCTACGGGAGCGATTTCTTCTGCAAACCACCCGGCAGCCCGGGCAGCGGCAGCCTTTTGCTGGCTCCACAGCGCAAAACGATCCTGATCTTCGCGACTAATTTGGTACAATTCTGCCAGGTTTTCTGCGGTTTCGCCCATGGCTTCGGTACCGTACAAGGCTTGCATCTGTGGGTTGATGAATCGCCAGCCAAAACTGGAATCATACAATTTGGCATCGGAACCGAAGGGTTTGGCACTTTTGCTCAGGACGTAAGGGCCGCGGGTCATATGCTCTACGCCACCGGCGATAAACAGGTCGCCGTCGCCGTTCCGAATGGCGCGACAGGCATGCACAGCCGCCGCCATGCCACTGGCACACAAGCGATTGACGGTTTCGCCGGGTACGGAGACTGGAATTCCGGCAAGCAAAAGCGCCATGCGGGCCACGTTTCGATTGTCTTCGCCGGCCTGATTGGCGCAACCCAGGATAACATCGTCAAGGGCTGTCGCATCCAGACCAGGGTGGCGCTCAAGCAGTTTTTGAAGAACATGGGCGGCCAGATCGTCGGTGCGAACCGGCGCCAGGCTGCCTCCGAAACTCCCGATGGGGCTTCGGATACCGTCAATAATAAAAGCCTCTTTACTCAAGGAAAAGGGAAATCAAGGTGAAAAAATCAGTTGCTCGGCTCGCTGGAAGAACCGGCGCAAAGGTCAACATTCAGGCCGGAAACAGCCAAACAAACACGCAAGTCAAATGGAATGTTTTTTTACCTTTGCCGGGTAATAATCCGCCACAACAACTACTGGAATTGTACCGATTTTTCATTGTCGTTGAGCGTAATCCTGAACGGTTTGAGTCGCCTCTGAACGTTTTCAAACCACTCTCAAGTTATCTTTTCCCGTTAACGTTTCACGAATTGAAGTATGAAATTTTTTCACCCGTTTAAATCATTCCTCCTCCTGGCCGGCATCAGCGCCGTGTTTTTTCAATCTTGCCGGGAATATGAGGTGGAGCAGTCCCGAACACTTGTCCGGGCACATGGCAATGAGGTCACCATGCGTTGGAACGACGTTTTTCTACAACTGGATCGCTATGCGGTAGGCTATCGCCCAGGCCCTGTTCCGCATGCCCTGGGATATCTCGGTTTTGCCGCTTACGAATCCGTGGTGCCGGGCATGCCGGAATACAACAGTCTGGCCAATTTGTACAGCGGCCTCACCGTGCCCCAGTTTGACGAAACACTGGAATACCACTGGCCAACCGTCATCAATGAAGTTTACGCTTTCATGATGAAACGGTTCTTTTTCCACATGGAAAATTCCTACCCGACCGAGTTTGGCCTGATTGAAAAGACGCACCAGGAACTTTATGCCAAATACGCCGCCGAAACCTCTCCGGAGGTTATGGAGCGTTCTGTTCAGCGCGGGCAGGATGTCGCCCGTGTTTTTTACGACTGGGAACGCACCGACGAAGCCGCACACAATGCCTTCCTGACGCCACGACCTCCATACAATGCCCCCACAGGTCCGGGGTATTGGGCGCCGACGATTCCCGACTTTGCTCAAGCAATGTTTCCCTTCTGGGGGCAGGTGCGCACCTTCGCACTCCGGGAAGAAGAGCAACTGTCCCGCCCGCCCATACCGTATAGTGAGCACCCCGAATCTTTGTTCTTTGCTCAAGCCTTTGAGGTGTACAGCATGGTGAAAAATATCAAGAATAATGGTCCGGAAGCCTACGAACAGCGCTGGTTGGCCGAGTTCTGGAGCGACGACATCCTCGGGCTTACGTTCTCTCCGCCGGCACGCCTCATCGCCGTGGCCGATCAGGTGGTAAAAGCCGAGAACCTGAATCTTGAAGAAACAGTCGAACTGTATGCCAAAATGGGTATGGCCCTGAACGACATCAGCGTGGCCATCTGGCAGTCCAAATACGTGTACAATCTGGAGCGTCCGGTGTCCTACATCCGCCGGGTTATGGCCCAATACTACCCGGATGCTGCTAACTGGACCACTATTCTGAACAACCCTATTGACGGATTTCAAGGCGTCACGCCGTCTTTTCCGGCTTATCCGTCCGGGCATTCCGGCTTTGGCGGCGCAGGTGGGAAAATCCTGTCTTCCATGTTTGAGTTCAATTCCAAACGCCCCGGTACGTACACGTTCACGGATCAGTGCCATCTGTACCGCACCGAGTTTAACGGCAAACCCCGGACGCTGGCCTCTTTCAAAGACCTTGCGTATGAAGATGCCTACTCGCGTATTCCGCTTGGTGTGCACTTCCGGATGGACTGCGATGCCGGTGTGCTTTTGGGCGAATTGGCGGCACAACGTGTGTTGGAATTGCCCTGGAAAAAGTAAACGAACCTGTGCCTGAAAAATGAACAGGAGCCATCCCGTCCGGGGTGGCTCCTGTTTTTTAGAGCATGTTGGGCGACTCGCTGTACTTACTGATTGCGATACACTTCCCAATCGGTGGTTTTGTACTTTTCTTCCGCAGCAAATTTGAGTTCCTTGAGCATGTCGGGCGCTTCTTTATAGCCGGGAGAGATCATAATGCGTTCGTATTTTTCATTCAGATACACCATTGAGGGATAGCCCATTTTGCCGTCCAAAAGTGCGTATGCCAGCGTGTTGACCCCTTTGCCGTTGCCCGTCTCGACGAACTTGAACGTTTCGCCGTTGAACAGGATGTCTTCCCGTTGCTCGGCATTCAGTTTTACCGGGTAAAAGTTCGCAGCCAGATAAGCCGCAACTTTTTCGTCCACAAACGTGGATTTATCCATGCGTTTGCACCAACCGCACCAATCGGTGTACACATCCACGAATATTTTCTTAGGCTTGGTTTTATTCAACGCCGCCGCTTCTTCCCAGGTGTACCATTTCAGTTGGACTGGTGGGGCCGGTGCTTGGGGGGAGAAGGTGAAGGCAGTCAGTATACCCAAACCAACACTTGACAGAAGAAAAGTGAATACCTGTTTTTTCATCTACTTTTGCTTTTTTTTAAACCTGAAACAATCGAAGATTGTGCCGGAATTATTGTGTCTGTAGGTAGTTCCGAAGATGTTTTCATTTTGTTAAACGCTGTATCGTTGTCCGCATGGCTGCAAAAAAAACGGGAACCCCTACGCCTTCCAAACGCTCGTCAACTACTCAATCCCAGCATACCGCCTCGACAAATTCCCGGCTCCTGGAGCCTGGCTTTTTTCAGGATAATTGGGGGCAAGTACTCGGTCTGCTCCTTTTTGCATTTGTGCTGTATGGCGCCACTCTCGGCTTTGGGTATCTGCAGGACGATCAGGTTTTCATCTGGGACAACGATTTCGTGCAAAAAGGGTTTGCAGGCTTGCGCGATATCTTTTCGAACGACAGCCTCCTGGGGTATTACAAGGATGTCAAAAATCTCTACGAAGGCGGCCGTTATCGCCCATTACCACTCGCGACGTTTGCCGTCGAGATCGGGTTGTTTGGGAAAAACCAGCCGGGTCTTGCTCATGCTGTAAATGTGTTGCTGTACGGCTTTTCCGCAATATTGCTCTACCGGGTTCTGTTGGCGCTGATTCCACAAATTACCGGAAAAACCGGGGGCGCCTGGTATCATAGTGTGCCGTTTTGGACGGCGGTTTTGTTCCTCGCGCATCCGCTTCACACCGAAGTGGTGGCCAACATCAAAGGCCGGGACGAAATTCTCGCTTTGCTCGGTGCGCTTGGTGCATTGTACGCCGGTATGCGCTACGCCGATACCGGCGAAACACGCTGGCTGGCGTACTCCGGCCTGGCTTTTTTCCTCGGACTTTTATCGAAGGAGAACGTCGCGACATTTTTGGCCGTCATCCCGCTTACTTTCCGGATGTTTTCCACAGTGCCGCTTAGCCGCATCGTCAAAATCGGGTTGGTACTGCTCGGAGTTACCGCCCTGTACTTGTTTGTGCGTTACAAAGCGCTGGGCTACATGGTCAGGCCGGCCAATCCAGTGGAGGAACTGGTGCTGAACCCGTTCATGGGCATGAATATCGGGGAAAAATTTGCCACGATCTTCCTGTCACTCGGCTGGTACCTGAAGTTGCTCGTGTACCCGCACCCGCTCACAATTGACTACTACCCCTACCATGTCCCGAAAGTTACCTGGGCCGACTGGCGCCCTGTGGTATCGCTCGGGCTGTACCTCGTTGCCGGAGTTTGGGCTGTCCGGCAGTTGTTCGTCAAACGATCAACAGGCGATGCCGGCGACGGTAGCATATCCGGAAACAAAGTGGCCGCTTATAGCATCCTGTTCTACTTGCTGACAATCAGTGTCGTGTCAAATATTTTCGTGAGCACAAGCACCTTTATGAACGAGCGCTATGTGTACATGCCCTCGGTGGGCTTTTGCCTGCTTGCTGCCTGGATGCTGGTCGAAGGTTTGCCGGGCCGCTTGGCGGGTAAATCTTCCGGGCCGGGCATGTTGGGTATCATTCTGGCAGGTGTAGTGGCACTTCTGTTTGCGTGGCGCGTGTTCGTCCGGGTACCCGACTGGGGCGGCGACGGCTCAATATTGGTCGAGAAGGCCGTGCAGGTTTCCAAAGACAGTTACCGGGCCAACTACTATTACGCAGCCATGTTGTTTAAAGAGCGCTATCAAAAGCAACTGGCCGGTCCCGATCCTGCTGCCCGCACGGCCCTGCTGGAGGAAATCAGCCGGCACATTAACCGCTCTCTGGAAATAAATCCCGGTTACCGCCTGGCAGGTACGATGAAAGTGGAAGTGTCTGCCGCCAAATACCGGGAAAACCAACAGCCTGCTCCTTTGCTGGCCGATCTGGAGGATTTAGTCCTGAAGCAGCCTTACAACGGCGACATGTTGGTGCAACTTTTGGCTGTATTAAAAGCACTAAAAGGCGCCGATCCCAACCTCTACAACCGCTTTTGCTTCCGCGTCGGCTACGAGTTTTACTACAAACAGAAAGGCGACATGAACGGCGGAATTGAGTTCTTGAAGATGGCGTTGGATAATCATCCGCGTGATCTGGGTGCCATGCAGGGACTGATAGAAATTTACTCCGTACAGGGAGATCAGGCCAAGGCTGCCGATATGCAGCAACGTCTACAGGCCATGCAACAAGGGCAGTAGTTTATGGTTGAGTTGCAGTGGTGATCCAGTGTTCGTAGTCCGCATTGGCGCGTACTTCATAGCGCAATATGCAGGGTACGTCATACGGGTGCAGTTCCCGGATGGCGGCTTCCAGTTCCTGTTCCAGTTCCAGGCGCGTTTTCAGAATCGAAACCCACTCGTTTTCCTGTTGCACAGCCCCTTGCCACCAATAGGCACTGCCGACCGGGAAAATATTCGCGCAGGCGGCAAGGCGTTCCTGTACCATCCGGCCGGCAATTTGTTTGGCCGTTTCTTCATCCGGGTGCGTGACGTAAAACAGTAAAAAAGCCATACAAAAGGGTCGTTTATCCGGTAAAACCTCGTGCATACGGGGCAGCATCCTGACCACAGAATTCACCCCGGAGGTATTTGTAGTAACCCGCGATGCCGATCATTGCAGCATTGTCGGTGCAGTAATCGAAGGCCGGGATGTAGGTTTGCCAGCCTTCTTTTTCCCCCAGAACCCCAAGCGCAGTGCGCAAACCCGAGTTGGCGCTCACGCCTCCGGCCAGCGCGATTTGCCAGATGCCGGTTTGCTTCGCAGCCTTGCGCAATTTTTTCAGCAGGATCCTGACGATGCTCTGCTGAACGGAAGCACAGATGTCCGCCAGATTCTCATCCACAAACCCGGGCTTGAGTGCCGTCTGATCCCGCAAGAAGTACAAAATGGATGTTTTCAACCCGCTGAAACTGAAATTCAACCCCGGCACAGCCGGTTCCGGAAACTCAAAACGTGGATTTCCGGAGCGTGCCAACCGGTCAATTTCCGGGCCAGCCGGATAGCCGAGACCCATCATTTTACCCGCTTTATCAAATGCTTCGCCGGCGGCATCATCGAGCGTTTCGCCGATCACCTCCATGTCGGAGTAATCCACGACCCGCACGATCTGCGTATGCCCGCCGCTGACCGTCAGGCACAAGAACGGGAACTCCGGCCTGGGCGATTCCGTAAAATGCGCCAGTACGTGCGCCTGCATGTGATTGACCTCAATCAGCGGCAAGCCGTGGCTCAGGGCAAATGCCTTGGCAAAAGAGGTGCCGACCACCAGCGAGCCCATCAGGCCCGGCCCCCGGGTGAATGCCACAGCGGTTATGGATTTTTTGTCAATCCCGGCCTGGAACAACGCGAGGTCAACCACCGGAACAATATTTGCGAGGTGCGCCCGGGAGGCTACTTCGGGTACCACGCCACCGTATTGCCGGTGCGCTTCCTGATTGGCCACACAATTCGACAGCACCTGCCCGTCGCGGACAACGGCTGCCGATGTGTCGTCGCAGGAGGATTCGATAGCCAGAATAGTAATTGGAGCGGAATGTCTGATAACGGCAAAATTTTTCTGCCGCAAAAGTAGGACTTTTGCCGGGGCACCCGGGTATCTGCCGCTCCCGATTTTGGCATGATTCTTCCTTGTTGTTTTTCAAACTTCGTTTAATCCCGATCGTTCATTACACACCACGTTGTATGTTCTCATCTATATCAAAAGACAAAAAGAATTCCAGCCCATCCACGACCTTGCCGACCGGCCCCGACAAAGACGGCGCGCAAACCACGGTGATTGCCAAGGGTACCGTAATCGAAGGCAAATTTGCCTGCTCGGATAATGTACGCCTCGATGGCGCTATCCACGGAGAAGTTAAAGTGGACAAGCGCTTTGTAATGGGCGAAGGCAGCCACGTAAAAGGCAATATCCATGCCCGCGATGCGGCAATCAAAGGGAAGATCAACGGCGACGTATTCGTGCAGGAAGCCTTGCACCTGCTGGAAACGGCTGTCATCGAAGGCAACATCAGCGCTAAAACTATGGTGGTGGACGAAGGCGCCCGCTACAACGGTTCGTGTAAAATCGGCGAATCGGCAGCCTCCGCTAAAAATTGATGTTGCATCTTTACGGGGAAAAATTTGAACACCCCCCGTACGGACATGGATAGACATTTCCTGGACCTGAAAGACGACAAACTGAGTGCTGATTCGGCACCCCAAGCACAACTATACGTAGTGCTGGGCAATGAGAGCCTGTCTACTCTGGCGATACAGACAACAAACGAGGTGCTGGCTGTGGAGTCCTGGCAATATGTCGGCGCAGGCAAGCCATTCGCACAAATCCAGCAGGATGTGCGCAGTCTGCTGAAAGACACTGCTACCTGGGGACTGCCCTACGGGCGGATACAGGGCTATTTGTTCCATCCCAACACCACGCTGGTGCCCCGGCGCCTCTTCCAGCACGGTGACCTCTCCGGATATTTCAACCTGCTGCTTCCGCCGGGTGATTATGTTTACGCTTACGAGGAATTACCGGAATTCGATGCCTACCTCGTGCTGGCCACGGAAAAAGCACAGGCCAACCTGTATGCCGATTTATTTCCGCAAACCCGGCAGCGCCATCTGGCTGCGCCCCTCCTGCAATACTCCCGCGAACTGGCCGGTACGGCTGAGCACACCATTTTTCTGAATATACGCTACCAAACGGCGCAACTCATCGTGCTGGAACGTCAGAACCTGCTGTTCTACAACACGTTCCCATTTGCTACGGCTTCCGATCTGCTGTATTTTGTTCTGCTGGCGTACGACCGGTTCCGGATAAACCCGGCTGAACTTCCGCTGACGGTTGCCGGCAACATGCTGCCCGACTCCGAACTGTACCGAACGCTGTACCGATTTGTTCGTGAAATTCGATTTGCATCCCCACCTGCTCCGTTTGCATCGTTGGAAGGAACCGAAAAACTACCCGCACACTGCCTGGTAGATTTGCTTTGTTTGAAAAAAAACTAACCACCTGTGCGTATCATCGGAGGAAAATTCAAGGGACGGCGTTTCGATCCGCCGGCAGACAAGTGGCCGACGCGGCCCACCACAGATTTTGCCAAAGAGGCCCTGTTCAATATCCTGAACAACCGCCTTGATTTTGAAGAAACCAAAATGCTCGACCTGTTTGGCGGCACCGGAAACCACTGCTATGAGTTTATTTCCCGCGGCTGCACCGATGCCACTTACGTGGACAAATTCCCCGGCTGCGTGCAGTTTGTCCGCAAAATCGCCGCCCAACTCAAAATCGAAGCGTACCTGAAAATTTTCCACATGGACGTATTTCGGTTCATGGAGTACACTTCGGAGCAATACGACTACATTTTCGCCGGGCCGCCGTATGCGCTGCCGACGATTGACACCATTCCGAACCGGATTTTTGAAAAAAAACTGCTGCGCCCCGATGGCTTGTTCGTGATGGAGCACAACCCTGAACACGAATTTGTACACCACCCGAACATCGTGGACGTGCGGAATTACGGCTCTACCTATTTCAGTTTTTTTGAAGACAAGTCCTGAGTTTGCTACTTGCAAATCAGTCCGATCCACGGCGTTCTGATTTCATTGCTGATGTTGCCCGCCCGGTCTTTTATGCTGATTTTGTAAAACACGCTGTCCATAGCCATCGGCACATCGGCACAAGCGCGTTTGAAACCGGTCACCGGATCCACGAAAATGCAGCAGGTGGAGGTCAGTTCGAAAGTGATTTCACCGGAAATACCGTTGCCGGCGCCTTGCTGCTCAATGTACGGAATACTCAGCGAGGGCCGGGAGACATTGTCGCGACCGTCCTTGATGAGGATACTTTCGCTGGCTTCTTCAAACCCGAGGTCGCCGTCACCGTCGGTGAAAGAAATTGTGATAAGTATCGTGTCGGTGCCGAGCGGTGTTTGCCGCATGAGGTTTTTGGACATGTTCAAAAACTCGATGACAGGTTCCTTGGGGTAGTTGGGCGGTTTGACACAAAACTGAAATGCAGCGGCCAGCACGATGAGCGAAAGGATGCCCAACAAAAAGACAGTTTTTTTCATGGCTATGAATTTTGTGCCGAAAATTGCGGCTTTTTAGGCAATGCAAACTCCCGACAGGCAAGAATTATTGTCAAAACTGGCAGACGCCTCACCCGAGCGTTTTGATGCTCCGGCTATGCAGGTTTTTTGGTATCAAGCAGAAAATTGCGCGCTGTTCGGGCAGTACCTGCACTTGCTTGGGCGTTCGCCTGAACGGATTGCCTCGGTGTCTGAAATTCCGTTTTTGCCGGTCGGGCTATTCAAAAACCACCACATTCAGTCGGGCAACTGGAACCCCGAGACGTATTTCACGAGCAGCAGCACCACGGGGCAAACCCCTTCGCGCCATGCCGTGCGCGATCTGGATTTTTACCTGCAAAACACCCGGCGGGGCTTTTCGCAGTTCTACGGCGACCCATCCGAATGGTGCGTGCTGGCTTTGCTGCCCTCCTATCTGGAGCGAACCGGGTCGTCGCTCGTGGCGATGGCCGACTATTTCATCCGGCTTTCCCGGTACCCGCAAAGCGGGTTTTTTCTGTACAATTTTGACGAGTTGCGGCACACCCTTCAGGCTTGTCAGGACGCCGGCACCAAAACCCTGCTGCTCGGCGTCAGCCATGCGCTGCTGGATTTTGCCGAAAATCACCCCATGAATCTGAGCGGTATCACGATTATGGAAACCGGCGGCATGAAGGGCCGCAGGCGCGAAATAACCCGTCAGGAATTGCATGAAACGCTCTGCAATGCATTCCGCGTGCCGGCCATTCATTCCGAATACGGTATGACGGAACTGTTTTCGCAAGCATACAGCCTGCCGATAAATGCCGGACAAACACCCCGATTCATACCCGCCTCCACGCTCCGGGCCATCGCCTTTGAGTTGTACGACCCGCTGTGCCCAGCGCCCCCGGGACGCACCGGCGTTTTGGCTTTTGCCGACCTCGCCAATGTGGATACCTGTAGTTTTATCGTCACGGAAGACCTCGGGAAGGTACATCCCGACGGATCGTTCGAGGTGCTGGGCCGCCTGGATGCCGCCGAGTTGCGCGGCTGCAATTTGATGGTAGAGTGAGGTTTTGGGGTTTCTGGTTGGAAGGTTTCTGGTTGGAGTAACCTTCAGGTGTTGGATAAAAACTGTTTTGCTTTGTCTAGCATTTCCGGGAAAAATGCATCGAAGTCTGCTGAAAACGTATCAATATTTTCAAAAAAGAAAGGCAGCAAGGCGTCAATCTGAAGGCCGGCGGGCAAACGCCTGCGGAACATGTTCATCACCCATTCCAGTCCGGCACGTGTTCGGTAACCGTCCAGAAAGTGCCCGGCCCGCATGTCGGGCCAGCGTTTTTGCAGGGGAGGAGGCATCAGATCAAAGCCGGTATTCAACCCCTCGTAGGCCCATTCTGCGAAGTCCTCAAAGGGAAGCGGTGTATACTTTTCCCAATTCAAACACAACAAGTGATCGTACAAAATATCCACCACAGGTGCCGAAAAGCGGCCTGCAAAGGGTCGTATCCGTGCCACGCTCGCACGAACAGCCGCATGATTGTCGGTAAAACTGTCAATGGTGCGGTGCAGCAGGATTCCCCGTTGCACCTCCGGTGAATACGCCTCCCACGTCCGGCCTTTGACATAGTCGCCGATGAAATTGCCGAGAAGCACCTGTTCGTCGGGGTAGGAGAGGAGGCAATGGGCGGTGTGGTTCATTTTTTCGGAAATGCTTGGTTTGCCGTTGACGCAGGCTGCAAACTTCTGAAATGTTGGCTTATCTTTGCGCCCGCTTCAACCAAAAGCGCCGTCGGCATGACAACCAGAGTTAAAATTTGTTGCATCAGCAGTGAAAACGAGGCCCGCATGGCCATTGCTGCCGGCGCTTCGGCTTTAGGTTTGGTGGGCGCCATGCCCAGCGGGCCGGGCATCATCGGGGATGAACAAATTGCAGCGATTGCCCGAACGGCGCCGCCAGCGGTGTCCACGTTTTTGCTCACAAGCGAAACAGATGCATCGGGAATTATCAACCATGTGCAGCGGGTGCAAACCAATACGGTTCAAATTGTTGACCGGGTGCCGGTTTCCGTGTATACCGCCATTCGAAAAGCATTGCCCTCGACAAAAATCGTGCAGGTTGTGCATGTAATCAATGAAGCATCGGTGGAGGAAGCCCTGTCGGTAGCCCCGTTTGTGGATGCACTTTTGCTGGACAGCGGCAACCCGAACCTGCCGACCAAAGAACTCGGCGGTACCGGACGAGTGCATGACTGGCGGTTCAGCCGCCGCATTCGCGAACAAACCCTGGTACCGGTCTTTTTGGCCGGTGGCCTGAGCCCCGACAACGCCCGGGCTGCCATCGAAGCCGTCGAACCCTTCGGCCTTGATCTGTGCAGCGGCGTGCGTACCAACGGACATCTCGATGCGCTCAAACTAGAAAAATTTTTTCACGCCGCCCGCGCATAAACCCGTGGGCTGGAATCGAATCAATCGAATCAATCGAATCAATCGAATATGGCTCTTCAGTGCGGCATCGTCGGCCTGCCCAACGTCGGCAAATCTACCCTTTTCAACGCCCTTACCAGCGGCAAGGCCCTCGCGGCGAACTACCCTTTTGCCACCAAAGACCCCAACGTGGGTATCATCACCGTGCCGGATGCGCGGCTGGATAAACTTGCAGAATTAGTCATCCCGCAGCGGACGGTGCCTACCACGGTTGAAATCGTGGATATTGCCGGTCTGATCAAAGGCGCCAGCAAAGGCGAGGGACTCGGCAACCAGTTTTTGGCCAATATCCGCGAGGTAGACGCCATCGTGCACGTCGTCCGGTGTTTCGACGACGACAATGTGGTACACGTGGACGGCGACGTTAATCCCGTGCGCGACAAGGAAATCATTGACTTTGAACTCGGCCTCAAAGACCTCGAAACGGTGGAAAAACGCATGGACAAAGTGGCCCGCGCCGCCAAAGCCGGCAACAAGGAGGAACTCCGGAACCTCGAAATCCTGACCGCCGTGAAAAAACACCTCGAAAGCGGCAAACCCGCCCGGGAACTGCTCGCCGAAATGGACGAGGACGGCAAAATTCTCATCGCCAAAGAATTGTCGCTGCTGACCGCCAAGCCCACGCTGTACGTCTGCAATGTGGACGAGTCGTCGGCCCTGACCGGCAACACCCATTCGGAAGTTCTGCGCAAAGCCGTAGCCAACGAAGATGCCGAAGTCATTTTGATCTGTGCGGGCATCGAGGCGCAAATTGCCGAGATGGATTCCGCCGAAGAACGCGAGGAGTTTCTGGAAATGATGGGCCTGAAAGAGCCGGGCAAAAACCTGCTCATTCGCCACTGCTACTCCCTGCTGAATCTGATCACGTATTTCACTGCCGGCGAAAAAGAAGTGCGGGCCTGGACAGTGCGCAAAGGCGCCAAGGCGCCCGAAGCCGCCGGGGTGATCCACTCCGATTTTGAAAAAGGCTTTATCCGCGCCGAAGTCATCAAATACGACGACTTCCTGCGCTACGGCTCCGAAGCCAAGGTGAAAGAGGCCGGAAAAATGGCTGTGGAAGGAAAGGAATACGTAGTGACCGACGGCGACATCATGCACTTCCGGTTCAACGTGTAGGTTGATTGGTGTCACAGAGGCTCGCAGAGTGAATAGTGGCTCACAGCATTTTTTGCCGAATAAGAGTAAAAGGTGTCACAGAGGCTCGCAGAGTGAATGGAGGCTTACAGAGTTTTTTTTGTCATTCCGTAGGAATCTGACCGCTCTTAATCGGCAAAAAACTCTGTGAGCCTCCATTCACTCTGTGAGCCTCTGTGACACTATATCACTCACTTACCTTTTTTCATCTTTTTGGACATACTCTTGGGGAATAGTCCGGACTTGGCGCCCTTGGACTTTTTGATATTTCCCTTGCTATCCACCGGCGCGCGCAGGCTTTCGTTGGCCTGGCAGCCCGATTTGGTACTGCACGCCGGAGCCAGGGCGCCGACGGCAAAAAACAGGAAGCAGATCAGGGCGGCAAAGCGGTATTTGCTCATGGTTGTGTATTTATTCGCGTGAGTTATTCGACTTCAATCCATTTGTTTCCAACCGGGTAGATCACGGCGGTATTCTGGCGTTTTTCCTTGAGTTGCATCTCGACGTGCCATTGCTGCATTTTGAAGGTGTAGCGGTCATTTTCGTAGTCGGTGGCGCCGATGCCGTTGCGCCACCACCAGTTTCCGTCCTGTTTGAATCCGATTTTGTACAGCAGCCCGGTGCTGTCTTTTTCGGCGGTGATCGCATAATCCGGCGACACCACGTTGAACTGCACCACTTCCCACATATTGCCTTTGAACGGCTTGCCCCGGCGCAGTTCCAGCGCTTCGTTGAAGCCGTTGATCTGGCCGATGATGCGGAACATGAACACGCCAAGGTAGTTGTCGGGCGAAGCCAGAATGATGACCTCGTCGCGGTCGTACCAGCGGAAATCCTCCACAAGGCCCGCACAAATTTTTTCAGATTCGATCCAGCAGTGGTTGATGTTCATCAAAAACCATGCGGAAACGGCCACGTAACCCACGATTATTGCCCGAAAGAACATTTTTGGCAAAAACGACAACAACAGCAGCAGCCCTATCCAGCCAAAGCCGTTGGCAAAGTAGCCGTAGCGGTCATTCTCGGAGTATTGCAGGGCGTAAAAAAACAAATTGGATACCGGCAGCAGCGCCACGAAAAACCAGACGAATGCCGCGCCCGCCCACCGGAGCCGCAGGTTCAGGCGGCGGAAAAACAGCAGCCAGACCGCAGCGGCCAGCAGCACGATGCCAGTGCCAATCCAGAATGGTCGGCCATCGGCCAAACTTTCAAAAAACGGCGCCTTGAGGTTGTGCTCCCAGTCGCGGGCAAAAGCAAACTGCTTGACGGTGTACCGCAGCATGTTGGCCGACATGTACTTCGGGTCCATGTTCAGGTGGGTGTCCGCACCGTAGTGGCCTACCCAGTCGCCGATCTTGATCTTGTTCAACAAAAAATACAAGGCCCACAAACCCGCCTGCGGCGCAAACAACTTGCCGAACAAGGCCGGCGATAACGGCATTTTTGGGGCAAAAAACCACACCAGTACAAGCGTCGCCAACAGTACCGGAATGACTAACGACCACTCAAAAGTGAACAGCGCAGCCAAAACCAGCAGATGAATTTGCCACAGGACGGACTTGCGCGGCTCGGTCAGGTAGTCGAGGGTACGGTGCATGGCCAGCAGGGCAAACAAGAGCGCGAGCAGGTAGTGCAGGCATACCCGCCAAACTACTACCTCGGCGGCATAGGGTGACAGGAGGAACAAAGTCCCTGTAGCGAAACCGATTATGGCCTGCTGAAGCGCCGGAGTTTGTAACGGCAAACGCAAAACCAGTCGGGCCAACAGCCAGGCATTCAGCCCGTGCAGGCAGGCAAACACCCCGTACCAAACCGGCGAATTGGCTCCGAAAAGCCAGTACATTGTGTAATTGCCGAGGTGCAGTACCGGGTGCAAGCCGGGGTAACCGAAACTGCCGGGTACCCCCGCCCAACCGTCGCGGTTGTAGGCATACTGCCAGCCCAACCAGTCCATCACAAACCCGGCATGGCGGGTCGGCCAGTAAACGGCCAGCGCAAACGAGACAAAAAGCAAGGCCCCGGGCCATCGTTTGGCGCCTTGCAAGAGGTAATCGAGTTGTTTTTCAGCCTGTTCCTGCATATCGGTATTAGTCCAGGTTTTCCAAAACGGGTGGACGCAGCACCCGCACTTCGCCGCGCAACCCGTTTTTTTCTTCGATAAAAATGCCTTGCCAGGTTTTGCCGCAGGCGTTGTGCAGGCGGCAGCCGTCGAGCCAGAGCACGGCGCCGGGCTGCACCGTGATGCGGCCTCCCGGCGGAAGGGAAACGCGGCAACTCAGCCGCAGGCTGCCTCCCGGGGCGAGGGTCAGATGCCCGTCGAGGTCGCGGGCGCCCGTCCAGGCTACTGTGTCGGCGATAACGATTTCCCGGTCGCGGTGCAAGGTACACCACTCGGGCACGAGGCAATTCCGAACGGGGCTTCTTTCGTTGGAAAAAACTGCGTGCACCTTTCCGATCTGGCAGGGCGTCAGCGCCATTTGGTAGGCGTTGTAATCCATCATATTGTTGGTGGCCTGTTCATTGCAGGGTGGGTGGGGTGTCCAGTCCCAGCATTTGTTGGGGTGGTCGTTGGTGTCGGAGCAGCCGTCGTACGACCAGGCGTGGCTGAGGCTGAGGATGTGCCCGATTTCGTGGTTCAGCAGCCCGTCGAAACTGCGCGGCCCCTCGTTGCTTTCCAAAACGCCGGCCATTTTAAGGGCGGTGCCCAGCGCAATACCCTGACCGTTGGCCCGGTACGTCGGCGAACGCATACTGTCGGGGTGGTGCACCAACAGAAAAATGTTGACGATGCTGTCCGTACCGATGCCGTACTTGTCCACGACGGTGCGGGTGTGGTTGTTCTGGTGTTTGCCCATGGACACGAAGTAGTATAGCGTGTCATCGTAGTGAAAATAAATGCCCTCGTCGCCGGGAATGTGGGCTTGGGGTGTCAGTTGGTAGCGGAAACCTTTGGGCAACACCGGCGTACCCCAGGGCGAGCGCCAGTTGAAAGCGTTGGTGTCGAGTTCGGCGTTGGACAGGCGGAGCAGTTCGTGTACGAAGGTGCGCAGGGAATCTTTTGGCCGGTGGGCGTTTCCGGCGGCATTGTCGAGCACATGCACATTCACCCGGAGGGTACGCAGACGCAGATGGTCGGGGTGCGCGGGGTCGGGAACGTAGCCTTCCCAACTGTTGCAGGGGCTTGCAGCAAATGCTCGTTGAGCGGGTGCGGCCACGCCGGGCGCTGCCTGAGGTAGCACAAATCGCTCGGTTCTCAGCCTTGGGCTGCATGCGGTCCCGAGCAGCGCGGCCAGGATCAAAACCCGGAAGATGCCTGAGAAAGATTCCGGCATGGGAAAAATATTAACTGCCGAACGCCTCCTTCCAGGCGAGCACGCCGCCCACGAGGTTGCGCACATTCGAAAACCCCTGGGCCTGCAACAGCGCCTGCGCCATGCCGCTGCGGGCTCCCGAGCGGCAGTATACCACGACCTCGTCGTTTTTGTGGTCTTCCAGTTCCCAGGCCCGGTTCATGATTTCGCCGACAGGGATCAGTTGGCCGCCGACGTTGAATTCCTCGTGCTCCCAGGGTTCGCGCACATCCACGAGGGTGAACAGAGTGCCGGATTCGAGTTTTTGTTTTAATTCGTGTACGGAAATGTAGTCCATTGGATCGGTGTGAAGCGCGGCAGAGCGCGGTGCATTGTTTTTTTGCGCGGCAAAGGTAGGCAGGCAGAAGTTGTGCGGCGTTTGTCTTTTTAAAAAACATTCGCTCCACGGTAGTCATGCATGCATGAACGGCTACTGCAAACACTACCCAATCCCCAGGCGCCCGTCTTCCTCCTCTACCAGCCGCCCTTCATCCAGCAGGTATGACAACACCTTGTCCACCTGCTCCTGTTGGCGCGCCGAAAACGCAGCCAGCAGTTCGCTCGCCGGGAGTTTTTCCTTTTTCAGCAAGGCCATGATTTTGCGCTCCAGCGCTTCGAACACATCTTCGGGGACTTCAGAGCGGTTGCGCCCTGTGCAAACATCGCAGATGCCGCAGGGTTTGGTGTCGGTTTGCCCGAAGTAAGCGAGCACTTGCCGGCTGCGGCACTTGCGCGTTTCGGCGTAGCGTATGGCTTCCGCCGTGCGCGCCTCGGCGCGTTGTTTTCGGAAGTTAAAGCGCTCGGTGTCAATGGTCAGATTTTCAGCGGCTACACGCTCATGGGTAAAGGTCAGTTGCGGCTGGTTCAGGGCGGGCTGGTATTCCACAATGCCCTCTTTTTGGGCGGTGAGCAGAGTTTGTTCCACGGCTTCCGGTTCCATTTTGGCGTAGCGGGCCAGCGTGGGCAGGCTGATTTCCACCCAATCGCGCTGCACACCGGGATAGGCGCGGAGCAACACTTTGGTCACGGTGTCGGCTTGTTTGTGGCGCAACTGGTAGTCGTACAGCGCTTCCCGCGCGGCGGAAATGAACACCCGTGGCATGGCGCCTGCCGCGTCGGAAAGCGCGATCCAGCCTTCCTGCTCAAGCAGTTTAAGGGCGGAAAAGGCCGGGCCTTGTTCGAATTTGTATGTCAGACAAAAATGCTGCAAATCGAACGGGAGGCTCTCGCACAGCCCGGCGCCGATGGCCAACTGGGAAAAACTGCCGAGCGCGGAGTACACCCTGCGCACCAGTTCCATGTCGGGATACGCCGATTTCAGGTGAAAACGCAGCGTATCGGCATCGCCGGGGGCGTAGAGCAGCACGGCGTAGGATTTTTTTCCATCCCTGCCGGCGCGGCCAGCCTCTTGAAAATAGGCTTCGAGGCTGTCAGGCAGGTTCAGGTGGGCAACGAGGCGCACATCGGGTTTGTCAATGCCCATGCCGAACGCATTGGTGCAGGCCATGATGCGGGTGCGTCCACTGACCCAGGCATCCTGTTTTTGACTGCGTTCTTCCATGGACAGGCCTGCGTGGTAAAAGTCGGCGCTGATACGCTGCTCCTGCAAAAAGCGGGCTATGTCCTTCGTTTCGCCCCGGCTGCGCAGGTAAACCAACCCGCTTCCAGGCACATTGCGCAGGATGTCGAGTAGTTTTTCCCGTTTTTGGGTTTCGTAGAGGACCGAATACGACAGGTTTTGGCGCTCGAAACTTTGCTGGAAAATTTTCCCTGTACCGAAGCCGAGTTTCTCTTGAATGTCGCGCACCACCTCCGGCGTAGCCGTAGCGGTGAGGGCGAGAAGCGGTGTTTTCGGCAGCAGTTTTTGTCGGAAGTCGGCGATTTGCAGGTATGGCGGCCGGAAATCGTAGCCCCATTGACTCACGCAGTGCGCTTCGTCTACGGCCAAGAGGTTCACCTGCATGCGTTTGACCCGTTCGAAGGCGAGGTCGGTTTGCAGGCGTTCGGGGCTGAGGTAAAGCAGTTTATACGAGCCGTTGCAGGCATTTTCAAACACAATATCCAACTCGCGGCGGCTCATGCCCGCGTAGATGGCTGCTGCCGGGATGCCGCGTTGTTTCAGTTGAGCCACCTGGTCTTTCATCAGGGCAATGAGCGGGGAAACAACAAGGCAAAGACCCTCCCGGCACAGCGCCGGCACCTGGTAGCAGATGGATTTACCACCGCCCGTAGGCAGCAGCGCCAGCGTATCCTGCCCGGCCAGCACCGAGCGGATGATGTCTTCCTGGAGCGGGCGGAAGGCTGGATATTTCCAGTACTGTTGAAGAATGGCTAATGGCTCGGTCATGTTTCTTCGGCAGATGGCCGGTGCAAAAATACATGCAAACCCAGCAGCGGTACACCGTACTTTTGCTGCACAATCTTCCTCAGAACCTGAAAAAGCGACAACAGTGAGTTTGACATTAGAAAACTTTCTTCTGATAGGCTCGATTTTGCTGGTAATCAGCATAGTTGCCGGCAAGACTTCGCACAGATTCGGTGTGCCCGTTCTGCTGTTTTTTTTGGCGATTGGCATGTTGGCAGGGTCGGAAGGTATTGGCGGAATCTATTTCGACGATCCGCACATCGCCAACTTTATCGGCATTATTTCCCTGAATTTTATCCTTTTTTCCGGAGGGCTTGAGACAAGTTGGGTGACCATAAAACCGATTTTGCGGCAAGGCATCCTGTTGTCTACGGTTGGCGTGTTGATCACGGCAATCGTGTCCGGTCTTTTTATCTGGAAAATCACAGACTTCACGCTGTACGAAGGACTGCTTCTCGGAGCAATCGTTTCGTCCACAGATGCAGCAGCCGTTTTTTCAATTCTTCGCTCCAAAAACCTGGCACTGAAAAGTAAATTGCGTCCGACGCTGGAACTGGAAAGCGGCAGCAATGACCCGATGGCGTATGTACTGACTATTGCCCTTTTAGGGTTAGTGCTTCATCCGGAACAGGGAGTTTTAAACGCTATTCCGTTGTTCATCAAGCAAATGGCACTTGGTGCAATTGCCGGATTTGCTTTTGGCAAGTTGAGCGCGTTGATGATTAACAAAATTCACCTGGATTTTGAAGGACTGTACCCGGTACTGGTTATTGCCCTGATGTTCGTGACATTCTCCGCTACAGATGCCATAGGTGGCAACGGTTTTCTGGCTATTTACCTGTGTGCGGTCTACCTGGGAAACCAGGAGTTGATCCACAAAAAGACCATTCTGAAGATGTTTGACGGCTTGGCATGGCTCATGCAAATTGTGTTGTTCCTGACCCTCGGGCTATTGGTGTTTCCAAGCCAGATACCACCGGTCGTTGGGGAGGGCATTTTGATTTCGGCATTTTTGATCTTTGTAGCGAGGCCCTTGAGTGTGTTTGTTGCATTACTGCCGTTCAAAATGAAAATGCGCCGGCGCTGGTACATTTCCTGGGTAGGACTTCGGGGTGCCGTCCCAATTGTATTTGCCACTTACCCGCTACTGGCAGGCGCCGAAAAGGCCAACATGATTTTCAACCTCGTATTTTTCATTTCAGTGACCTCAATTCTGGTGCAGGGAACCACGTTGTCGGTTGTGGCTAAATGGCTGCATGTGGCGCTTCCGGCCAAAGCAAAGCCGCGAACACCAATTGATTTGTTGCTGACGGAGTCGGTCAAATCCCGGATGACTGAACTCGGCATACCGGACGGCGCCTATTCGGTGGGCAAAAAAATTGTAGATTTAATCTTGCCGGTAAGCATCAACATCGCTGTAATCAAACGGAGCGACAAATACATTTCGCCGACGGGGGCAACCGAGATCGAATCGGGGGACGTATTGCTCATTCTGGCGAACGACCAACGGGACATGGATCGGGTTCGGTCCTGCCTGCTGGAAGGGAAGCAGGGTTAAAGTTTTAACACTCCTTTTCCAAAAATGTGTATTCGGCTTAATTCCGGCATGCTCACCGGTTAAAGTTGTTTTAAGGCAAAAATCCGCGTTAAATCCGGGCAAAAACGCCGTTTCTTTGCAGTCCAATTTTTAGAACAACCGAGGCATGAAACTTCGACAACTTTTTTTGACCCTGCTTGCCCTGCCGCTTGTGACGGCACTCCTTTCCCAGAACCCTGTCAAATGGGCTTTCACTTCAAAAGATGCCGGAAACGGCGAGTACGACCTGATCCTGACCGCAACCATAGATGAAGGCTGGACGACCTACTCCCAATTCCTCGAAAGCGAAGACGGTCCGGTACCTACGGCGCTTACCTTCGAAGAGGGCGCTCACTTCAAACTGAAAGGCAAAGCCAAAGAAAGCGGCAACAAGTTCACCAAGTACGACAACGTATTTGGCATGAACCTGACCAAGTTCGCAGGGAAGGCCATTTTTACACAGCGTGTGACGGTGTCGGATGCCACCAAGTCCATCACCGGGTATGTCACTTTTATGGTGTGCAACGACGAAATGTGTCTGCCACCCAAGGATGTGGACTTCAAATTCACGCTCCCGGCGGCAGGCAAACCGGCAGAAGCAGCGCCGAAAAAAGACGAAAAAGCGCCTGCTGCTACTCCTGTGACTCCAGCAGGTGAATCGGGCGGCGATACCGGCGCTGCGCCGGCCCCGGATACCACCGCGCAGGCAACCGCAGCCGCTGAACAAGGGCCGGAAAAGCCTGCCGACCCCAACTTTCAGGGCTTTTTCGATTCAAAACGCCCGATTAACCCCGATGAATATGTCAATGCCTGTGCGGCCGAACCGGAGGAAAGCGGGTCGGCCTGGTGGGTGTTTATTGCGGGTTTTCTGGGCGGGCTGATCGCTCTGCTTACGCCCTGCGTGTTTCCGATGATCCCGCTCACGGTGAGTTTTTTCACCAAACGTTCCCGCGACCGCGCCACCGGGTTGCGCAACGCCATGTGGTACAGTTCCAGCATCGTGCTCATCTACGTCGGAATCGGCATTTTGCTGACGTCCATTTTCGGCCCTACTATTCTGAACGAGATGAGTACGGACATGTACTTCAACCTGCTCTTTTTCGTCGTTTTTGTGGTGTTCGCGCTCTCGTTTTTCGGGTTGTTTGAAATCACATTACCCTCGTCCTGGGTGAATCAGAGCGATAAAATGGCCGATAAGGGCGGCATGCTCGGTATCTTTTTCATGGCGTTCACGTTGGCATTAGTTTCGTTTTCCTGCACTGGCCCCATCGTGGGTACCCTTCTGGTGGAAACGGCCAAGGCCAATGCCGGCGATGCGCTGTTCGGGCTGGTGCCCATACGTCCGCTGATCGGCATGACCGGTTTCGGGCTGGCGCTGGCCTTGCCGTTTGGGCTGTTTGCCATGTTCCCGGGCTGGCTACAAAGTTTGCCCAAATCGGGCAACTGGATGGACAACGTGAAGGTCACCCTCGGCTTTGTGGAATTGGCTCTGGCCCTCAAGTTCCTGAGCACCGCCGACATGGTGCGCCACTGGGGTATCCTCAAATTTGAACTGTTTCTGGCGCTCTGGTTTATCTGCGCTTTTCTGTTGGCGCTGTATCAATTCGGTCTGTTGCCCAAACTCAAGGGCGCCGCAGGCCGGCCCGGTGTAGCGCGATTAGTGGTTGGCTTTTCTTCCCTGGCATTTGCTGCATACCTCGGCTACGGGCTGCTCCAATACAAATCACTGAGTGCACTCAGCGGCATCGCTCCGCCGGTGCACTACAATTATTTCCGCCCGATGGAGTGTCCGCACGAACTGGACTGCTACCACGACTTCGACGAGGGGCTGAAAATCGCTCAATTAGAGAACAAGCCGCTTTTTGTGGATTTCACCGGTTACGGCTGCGTAAACTGCCGGAAAATGGAAGAAAATGTGTGGAACAAGGAAGAGGTGCTCAAGCAACTGCGCAACGACTACGTGGTTGTGTCGCTGTATGTGGACGATCAGGCACGGCTTTTCCCGGACAGCAAACTCAAGTACCTGCTGGATCAGCACACCGGAGAAAAAATTCGCACTGTGGGAGGCAAATGGAGCAGTTTCCAGATCAATAATTTCAACCGAAACTCCCAGCCCTGGTACGTGCTGATGCACCATGACGGCAAAACCGTGCTGAATCAGCCGCGCGGGTACACCCCCGATGTGGAAGAGTACCGGGCATTTCTGCAATGTGGCTCCGATGCGTTTGCAGAATTGAAATCCAAAGAGGAAGGGAAATCGTTGATCGGTTCTAACTGAAACCGGATTGTTACTTCACCTGCTCCCACAGTTCAATCTTGTTGCCTTCCGGGTCCATGATCCAGGCAAACTTACCGAACTCATCGGCCATAGGTTCGCCGACAATCGTTACGCCCTCTGCGCGCAATTGCTCCAGCAGCGCATCAAGGTCGGCTACCCGAAAGTTGATCATAAACGATGCCTCGGAAGGGGCGAGGTAATCGGTTGATTCTTCAAACATACTGAGCACGCTGTAGGGTTTGATCGAGTCTTCGGTAGTTTCCTCCGGATAAAACTGGGCACCCCAGGGTTGCATCGGAATTCCGAGGTGTTTTTCATACCAGGCCATGGTGTTTTTTCGGTCGCGGCATTTGAAAAAGATGCCGCCGATGCTGGTTACGCGTTTCATAGCAAAATTTGTTTAGGTTAAGGATGATCCGTTTGTCATTATGGAGAAATCCGTCCGCATCACGGGTGAATGCGCGAACGTAATTGCCCTGTTGGATGCGGACGCGGATTTCTTCAAAATGACAAATGGAGTGCGATATTTTCAGGTCGTGAAGATAGGCTTTTATGAAACAAATTATATCGAAATTTTTGACTTGTTTTTGGTGCACCGCACCACGAGCAACTTTGTTACTTTTGCGCCGCCAATCATGGAAAAAACCCGGCAAGAGTTCCGAACCGTTGTGTCGCGCTGCCGCGATCTGTTCCTGAAAAAAACACAGGACTACGGCACGGCGTGGCGCATCCTGCGTCCGTCGAGCATCACGGATCAGTTGTACATCAAGGCCCTGCGAATTCGCAGTATCGAGGAAAAGGGTGAACAACGGGTGGCCGATAGCGTTGAGTCGGAGTTTGTCGGGTTGGTCAATTACTGCGTGCTGGCGCTCATTCAGTTGGAACTCCCGGCCGATGCCCCGCTGGAACTTGGGGCCGAGCAAGTCAGAGCACTTTACGACCACCATATCGAAGAAAATATCCGACTCTTGCAAGCCAAAAACCACGATTACGACGAAGCCTGGCGTCTGATGCGCATTAGCAGCATGACCGACCTGATCCTGCAAAAACTGCTGCGCATCAAACAAATTGAAGACAATGCCGGACAAACGCAAGTTTCCGAAGGCCTCGAAGCCAATTACCGGGACATCATCAATTACGCCGTTTTTGCCCTGATCCGTCTGGAATCGAAATAATCACAAGTTGCCCATCACCAGCACCAATACATCTCGCATGAACTTCGACCTTATCGTTATCGGCAGCGGCCCCGGCGGCTACGTGGCTGCCATCCGCGCTTCCCAACTCGGCCTCAATACCGCCGTCATCGAACGCGAAAGCCTCGGCGGCATCTGCCTCAACTGGGGCTGCATCCCCACCAAAGCCCTGCTTAAAAGCGCCTCGGTGTTTGAATACCTCAGCCATGCCGCCGACTACGGGGTGACCATCGAGGGCAAAGCCGGCGCCGATTTTAATGCCATGATCAAGCGCAGCAGAGGTGTGGCCGACGGCATGAGCAAGGGCGTGCAGTTCCTGATGAAGAAAAATAAAATCACCGTCATCACCGGTACCGGTAAACTCGTGAAAGGCCCGAAAGTCGCCGTGACCGACGCCGAGGGTAAAGTGACGGAATACACCGCCAAACACATCATTGTGGCTACCGGAGGTCGGGCAAAGGAACTGCCCAACCTCCCGATTGACGGCCAAAAAATCATCGAATACCGCAAAGCCATGTCGCTGGAGCAACAGCCCAAACGTATGGTCGTAGTAGGCGCCGGCGCCATCGGGGTCGAATTCGGCTATTTTTACCACACCCTCGGCACCGAGGTCAGCATCGTGGAATTCCTGGAGCAGGGCCTCGTGCCTCGCGAAGACCCCGATGTGTCCAAGGAATTGGCCAAGCTGTACACCCGCAAAGGCATGAAAGTGTACGCCGGCTGGGCAGTGGAAAGCGTGGACACTTCGGGCAAGGAAGTCAAGGTCAACATGAAAAGCCGCAAGGACGGTAAAACAGAAACCATCGTGTGCGATGTGGTGCTCAGCGCTGCCGGCGTCACGCCGAACACGGAAAATATCGGCCTCGAAGACCTCGGCATCGCCACCGAACGGGGTTACATCAAGGTGGACGAATACTACCGCACCAACGTGCCTGGCGTGTATGCCATCGGCGACGTATTGGCTACCCAGGCCCTTGCGCACGTAGCCAGTGCCGAAGGCATCACCTGCGTGGAAAACATCGCCGGGCATCACCCTGAGCCGATTGACTACAACAACATCCCGGGTTGCACGTACTGCTCCCCCGAAATCGCCTCTGTCGGCTACACGGAAGCAGCCGCCAAGGAGGCCGGATACGAGGTGCTGGTGGGCAAATTCCCGTTCACCGCATCCGGGAAGGCCAAAGCCGCAGGTGCGCCCGAAGGTTTTGTCAAAGTTATTTTTGACAAAAAATACGGCGAGTGGCTCGGTGCGCACATGATCGGATACAACGTCACCGAGATGATCGCTGAAGTGGTGGCGGCGCGCAAATTGGAAACCACCGGGCATGAAATACTCAAGGCGATACACCCGCACCCGACGATGAGCGAGGCAGTGATGGAGGCAACGGCTGCGGCGTACGGGGAGGTAATTCACCTTTGAGCGCTACACAGCAAAAACAGGCGTCATCCCGGATTTGGGGCACACAACAAGGCCGGATTCAGGAGAGTCGTTGACCTGCATCCAGCATACCTTCTTTCATTGAGTACACCGAGGTGTAAATTTCCTGCATGTTTCCGCGCTCCAGGATGTGTCGAATGAGGATCATGCCGACTACGATCATTTCGCGGCGTTCAGGGATGAGGTTTTGCCAGGCTTCGCGCTCGGCAAGAGTGCTGCGTATGATTTTTTCGTAAAGCGGTTCAAAGTCGGCACGCGGAATCCAGCCGTACAGCGGAGGTTTGGTCGCAGGATCGAGCAATAAGTGATCAATGATGTCAAATGCCCCGGCTGCGCCCACGAGGGTAGGAGTGGGGTGTTTTGCCAGGATGCCCCACAAATCCCGTAGTTCCTCGTCCAGATAATTTTCGACGGCGGCGATTTCCCCTGCGGCTATCGGGTTGCTTTTGTGAAAACGACGGAACAACACCGCCACACCCACCGGAAAACTCCGGCGCCACATCGGACCGCCGGCGTCGGCCAGAATCATTTCCACACTGCCGCCGCCGATATCCATGACTAAAACCGGGTTGTCGGGAAAGGGTACGGCCTGGCGGACGCCCGCGTAAATGAGCAAGGCTTCCTGATCGCCGCTGATCGCCCGGGGCTGAATGCCGGTGCGAACCCGTGCTTCTTGTATAAATTCCGGGGCATTGGCTGCCGTGCGCAACGCTGCCGTACCAAATGCCGAGACTGTTTCCGGGGGTATATCGTAGTGATCGAGGTGTTGCCGGAACAGAGCCAGGGCTGCCAGCCCGCGCTCGAAAGCCGCCGTACCGATTTGCTCGATGCCTTCTTCGGCCAATTTCACAAACACCCGCTCGCGCATGACCGGCATCCACGTTTGCCCATCGGCGTCGGTTTCCACGATGAGCAGGTGGAAGGTGTTGGTCCCGAGATCAATGACGGCGCGTTTGGGCATTAAAACACGTACATGGTTTGGAAAGCCAGAAAATGTTCGTTCAGGGTGTTGGCGAAGTTGGTTCCCGGCTTGCCCGGGCTGTACAGGTTGTTCAGGGCGCGGTGGTAGCGGAACGTGAACCCGATATTTTTGGTGGCAAAAAAACTGGCGCCGATGAGGAAGCAAAAACTGTCCTTGTTCAGGTCGGGCAGGGCAGGGGAAATACCGGCTACGGAGCCGTCCGAGTCGTCCACATAACTGAGCAGGCGCGCATACGACAACCCAACGTTGAAGTAAACCCGGAAAAAGTCGGGATTTTCCAGATCGCCGTTGGCGGCCCAGTCGCGGTAGTGCCATTGAATGGGCACCTCAACAAAGTTCAGCGTGGTGCTGAACACGGGCGGGTAATCCGGCTGGTTGCGCGAACCGCGTTGGGTGAACAGGATTTCGACGCTGGCCTCTTGCCGGGGCTTGAGTATAACAATGCCGCGCAGGCCGCCCTGCAAGCCCACTTTGTGGAACCCGGCGGAGGCGTCGCCGTCAATCTGGGAGGCTGTGACGCCGGCAATAACACCGGCCTTGAAACGCTGTTGGCGCTGCGCTTCCGAGCGGAAGGGCTGAAGCAGGATCAGGAATACAAACCCGAATACGGGCAGAAAAAAAGTAGTGGATCGCATGGTGTGTGTATTCGTTGTGGTGTTCGATATTTAGATACTTTTGCGCGGGCCAAGATAGAACGCTTATGCGCTACACTCAAACATCGCTGAAAAAACTGGAAGACCTGTTTGCCGAACTGGACTACGCCATTCGGTATGAAAAGGGCAATTTCCAGAGCGGCTATTGCATCGTTGAGCACAGAAAGATAGCAGTGGTGAGCAAGTTTTTTGATACGGAAGCCCGCATCAACTGCCTGCTTGACATCCTTTCCAACCTGTCGTTCGACTCGGAAATGCTGTCCGACAAGTCGAAAGAATTACTGGGAAAATGGCAACAAACCCGACAGGAAACGGAGTAGTTCTGCGGAAATTACATGACCTCCCAGGTATGGTCGCCTAATAGCCGAACGGTGGCCAGATGTTCGTAAGGCTCCCGCTTACCCCATTCGTTGGGTGCTATCATCGAAAGCAGGTGCGTGCCGTCGCTTTTGCGCTGGTACAGGTGGTAGAGGTGGTGAATGACCGGCTGGAACGGGATGTCGGCCTGGTAAATCGCCTCTGAAATGCTCATCCGGTTTTGAAGGGACTTGGCCTGATTCACCAGCGTTTCCATCTGCCGGCGCAATTGCTCCATCTGGCGATCCGTCTGGTCGTACATGGCCGTCATGGCGTTGCCGCGAATGCGGCCTTTGTCTTCGGGTCGAATGACGGCCCCACCCGCAGTATGCGAGTAGGGAAGCAGCCCGGGATTTTCGGCTACTTTGTCCTTGTCAATCGGGTTGACGAAGGCTTCGTCGCTTTTTTTCTCTTCGTTCATCAGTGAAGTGTCCATCAAAAGATGTGGTGCAAAAGTACGGAACCCGCTAAACAGCGCAAAGGCGCCGCCGGTTGCGATCTGCCGGTTTTGAGTTTTGAGTTTCAAAAAATCACGCACATTTGTTGCCATGAAAAAACCGCTGCGCATCTTTATCGTCTATGCCCGCGAAGACAGCGCGTACAAAGACGATCTCATCAAAGCCCTCAGCCCGCTCAAAAACCAGGGCTGGGTGGAGTCCTGGCACGACGGCGACATCCGCCCCGGCGAAGCTTGGGATGCGCGCATCCGCGAACAAATCGAGGCCGCCGACCTGATTTTGCCGTTAGTCAGCAACGACTTCTTCGCTTCCGAGTATATCCAGAACGTGGAATTCCACGCCGCCTTCGAGCGCCACCAGGCCGGCTCCTGCCGGATCGTGCCGGTCATTATTCGCGCGGGTGAGTGGACTGCCGACGACCGTCTGGCCAAATTGCAGGCACTGCCCGAAGGCGGTGTTCCGGTGGGCAGTTGGGCCAACCGCGACGAGGCATTCAAAAGTATCGCAGCGGGAATACGGAAACTGGCACAGCAGGAGGATTGGCTTCCGCCCATCGAAGCGCACCCGGACAAACCTCGCCGAACCATGTCCTGGCGACTTCCCGTGTTCCTGATCGGCAGCATCCTGGCCATATTCGCGGCCTGGAATTTTGCAAAAAAAAGTGCGGAAGCGGCGGCTGAAAAAAACATTTCGGCAGCCTACCGGACCGCCGCCGCAACGGGCACAATACCGGCCTTGCGCGATTTTTTGAAGGACTGCGATTCCGGGCCATATGCCGACTCGGCGCGAAATGCCATCATGCTGTTCGAACGCAAACTTGATACGCTGGTGCTGGAGGCCGAAGCCCTGTACAAGGGTGGCCGAACGAGCGATGCCTACGAAAGCCTCGAACATGCCCGACGGATTGATTCAAGCGACTCGCGGGTGGTGCGTTTGAGAGACACGTGGAGGTAATGAATGCTTACATGTTTACTTAGATTCGGTTTTTTATTTCAACTTTGGGGCTGCAAAAGACATCTGCTTTGCTCCTTTTCACCATTTCTCAACTTAATCTGTGTGAACATGACTCGCTCTGCGGCAACCTTATTGCCTTTTTTTCTCCTTTACATTTCAAGTGCTCGCGCTCAAAACTGCAGTCTGGATAGCAGGGTTGGTGCTGAAGCACCCTATATCAAAGAATCGCATCTTATCCCACAATTGGAAAGACACAAACTGGATGTGTTTTACACGCAGGGGGAGGTTGAAAATGTGAGAAGAACCGTTGACAAGTGCAACCAGCAAAAGGCTGCTGAACTTTCGAAGGTTCTTGAAATGCGTCGGGATAAAATAACCAAAGCCAATACGCTCTTACGATATGCCGATGTAGCCAAAATACGGGAGCAAATCGCTGTACTGGAGCAAAGCAAAGCCGAAGCCGGAAAAAACCTGGAAAAAAGTCTCGACGGGAATGCCCCTTACGGACTATTCGTGGTGCTGATCAAAAATGTGAATGATCCCCAGAAACCCAAACTCCAGGCAGCAGCCCAGGCAGCCCTTGCCCCCGAGGCTGTTAAAGACCTTATCGGCACTCACATTGAGCGGGTCACCAAGGTTTCCAGCATGTCTGAAGTCGAAGACCTTGTTAAATCCTACACAAATGGTGAAATGATGCCTGATGGTGGCGCTTTGATTGATCGTTTGGCGATTGCAAATCGGTATTACCTCTTTATGGCTAAGGTTAATGTCAAACCGTTAAAACGCTCACCAACAGCCCAAAACACGAGTACAATGCCCTCAACGCTTGTTTTAAACCTTGAAATTGACGGCAACTACGAAGCCAAACTGCAATCCGAGGGTGTAATCCGGGAACATCTGGATGAAATTAAGGCCTTGGCCAACATTCATTTGGAAAACGTAAAAAATAACAACTCCAGAGTTTTGGAACTGCTGCGTGCCGAAATCCAGAAAACAGAATCTGAGATAAGGAAGTACAACGAGAACATCGCCCAGAGAAAAAAGGATGAGGCGGCAAGCTCAAGCGAAATCAGGCGTATATGCACGGAGCTCGGGAGTTCGTTCAATCCACAGTCGCCGGAAGCAAGCGCAGCCGAAGCACAACGCAAACTCAAACTGGAAATCGCCAACCTGGAGCGTCAGCGCATCGAAATCAACGACCGTGAAATATTCCCGCTTCATCAAATCCTGCGTGGCAGCACAGATGACGATTTGTACAAAGACATTGCCCAGAAAATAGTGGAAGGAACGCGGAATCTGGAACAGCAGGCAGGCACTTCCTTCGAAGTGGACGAATACACCGAGGTGCGCAACGGGTTGGTAGAGCAGGATTTACAATCTACCAAGGTCAAATACATTCGCAAAATTCGTCGCATTTGGGCATATCCCATAGCCGGTAACAACAACGACTACCAAGTGGTACTTTTTGGGCAGTTCGCTTCTGAAAAAGGAGGAATCATACCTAACCAAGACCGAATACCGAAAGAAATCCCGAAGGAGAATGGTAACAAAATAAATAATAATAAAGGCTCAGGTGTGGAAAGAAGACCTGTAGTGCGCGAAGGGCCAGGTTTTGGGGAGAGGCTTGGGGATTTTATTGAGTCATTTGAAGGCTTTGATTTATCATATCAGATCAATAGTAATTTCCAATCGGCCGATTTTGGCCTTAGGAGTGGTGATTATTTCGGCAAAATAGGATTCTCTTTGGGAGGTTACTGGGCTAATGAAGAAGAAGATCGAGCGGGCATCCTTCTCAGGCTTGCGGCAGAAACAGCCATTGAAATAGATGAAGAATGGCGAATTGTGCTTTCTATGGATACCTTTACGGGTTTAGGTAAGGGTTCGTTTCTAGGTATAGCACCTAAGATAGGGGTGGGATATTATTATTTATACCTCACTTTTGGGCCTGAGATCACTACCATTTCATCAAGCAGATTCTCGGCACAAGTAGGCTTCTCCGCAAATTTTAACGAATAGATGTACTACTAAACACTACCCCTCTCCTTGATTAAAAGATGAAACAGATTACTCTATCTCTCCTAATTCTCTTTGCTTCCACCGCTCTCCACGCCACCTGCTTCCCCCTCCTCTACGCCGACGGCAAAACCGCCTGCGAACGCCGCGAATTCAATACCGCGCTCAAGCGCCTCGAAGCCGCGCGCGGCTGCCCCGACAAACCCGCCGTGACCGATCTGGAGGACTGGATCGCCCGCGCTCGCCGTGGGCGCGACGAACGCACGGCCTGGAAACGCGCCCTCGAATCCGACAGCCGAACCGGCTGGGAGGTGTTTCTTAGCCGATTCCCCGACGGCTACTACCGTGCCCGGGCAGAGGAGCGCTTGGACAAATGCAAAGAACAGGAGCGCAAACCGATCGTGCAGCAAACCCCCATCGGCGCTGTGGACTGGACGACCGATATGGTGCAGGCTACCGGCGAAGCAATCATCAACCGCCAAAAATGGCCGCTCGAAGCCCAGGCCGTGCTCATGGCCAAACGCGGCGCCGAAGCCGTAGCACGCGCCAACCTGCTCGAAACCATCGCGGGCGTACACATCCGGCGCACCACTACCGTGCGCGACCTGATGACTGAAAGCGATGAGGTGCAAACCTACGTTTCCGGCCTCGTGCGGGGGGCGCGCATCGCAGGCGAACCGCAGGTGGACAAGGACGTAGTGCGTGTCACCATGCAGGTGCCGGTGTTCGGCCCCGGAGGCGTGGCTTCGGTACTGCTTGCACCCCAGCCCGGCCCCTTTGCCGATAGCAGCGATACGCCCGATGCCGACCCGCTGGAATGGACCTTGCTGCTGCCGCCGGGTACCGTTCCGACGTTCGCGCTTTTCCCCGTTTTTGCCGACCCGAAAGGCGCCCTGCTGTTCGACGGCGCTACGCTCAACGGGGCGGAAGAAGCGCCGCTTGCCCGCTGGAGCAAGGCAGCATCCGGAGAATATTTTACCGGAACCGACGCCTACGAGTCCGCTCTGGACGAGCAGGGGCGGCTCGTATTGCCCGATGCCGCCTTGCCGGTTTTTCAAAAATGGCTGGCACAGCGAAAGTCGGGCGGTGGGGCGCCGCCGGTGCGGGTGGTGCTGAAATAACGTTTTTTCCTACTTTCGCCCCCGAACCAAACCACACAATCTCGCCTTTATGCGCCATCTGTTTACCTCCGTTCTGCTCCTGCTGGCAGGCGCCGCCGCCGCACAGCCCGCCGCCCAACCCGCCGATTGCCTGCCCACTGCCCTCGTGACCGCCGACTACCCCGTGACCCCGGCGGCCCTCGAACGCCTGTTCTCCGAGGCCGGACACCGGGGCGAACTCAGCCCCGGCGGCTTCGACGACCTCAAGGCCCGCATCAACCGCTGCAACAACGAAATGGAGGTGGCACTCAGCGGCATCACCGCCCAGATGTCCGAACTCTCGCTCAAGTACCAGCAAATCCTCGGCTACAAGGATGTGGAGGGCATCGAAAAACAACTGCGCGACCTCGAAGAAAGCCGCAAAAAATCGCGCGCCGAACTGGAGCAAAACCTCGGCTATGTGAAGCATTCCGGCGTGTTCGCCGTGCTGCTCGAAGGCGTGGACTTTTACCAGGGCGAACAACGCGACCGCATCGCCGCCGCCTCCCGGGCCGTCACCGCCCGCGCCGTGGACGACCTCGTGGGCGTACACATCACCCGGGTGTCGGAAGTGCGCGACTTCGCCCCCGTGCGCGACGTGGTGCTGGAAATCAAAAACGGCGAAGTGCGCCTCGAACGCGAGTACTTCGCCGAACCCGACGGCTTCAAAAAACAGTTCCTGCTCGTGGGCCGCTTCGGCGCCACGCCTACCCGTCAAAAACCCGCCGGCGCCGGCCCGGGCGATGCCGCCGCGCTGGTGCTGAATCTGAGCAAAGACACCGATTTCCGCGCCCGTCTCAGCGCCAAAGGCGTGAAGGAAAGCCTCATTCGCCGCATCGAGCAGGAGGTGTTGCCCTTCCTGCCCAACCTGCAGCGCGACAACAAAACCGCCGACGGACGCCAGGACTACATCCTCCAGAACGGCTCGGAGGAAATCCGCCGCATTGACCGCGACATCGAGGACGCCCGCGCCCGCCTTGCCCTGCGTTCGGCCAAAGTGGGTGAAATCTGCCGCGAACTCGGCGTGCCCTTCGCCAACAGCAACTTCGGCCAGTCGGTGAACGCCGCCCTGCAAAAAATCAAGGACCAGATGCGCGACCTGACCGCCCAGTGGAACCAGACCGCCGAGCGCGAAGTGCTGTACAAAGACAGCCGCAGCACCTCGCTCGAAGGCTCCCTCACCCAAAGTCTCGCCGCCGAGGCCCTCAAAATCTGCGGCCAGATCGGGGAAGGCTACGGCAAACTCGACCGCGTGCTACAGGTGACCGAGGTGGAAAACCTCGACGTGAGCCGCTTCGAAAGCAGCCGAACCGTCACCGTGTTCCGCGCGCCCCGCAAAATATGGGCCTACGCCATCCCCAAAGACGACGGCTCCTACGGCGTGGCCGTGCTGGTGCAGCTCCGCGTGACGGGCGTGCAGGCGGACGGGACGGGGGGCAGCGGCACGGCGCCGCCCCCCGTCACCCGGCTGCCCTACGAGCCGGAAATGGTGCGTGTGGAAGCGGGAAAGTATGAGCAGGGCTGTACTGCCGAGCAGAGCGACTGCGATAGCGATGAGCGAAACGTCCACTCGGTGCAGATCAGCGCCTTCCAGATGGGCAAGACCGAGGTGACCAATGAGCAGTTCGTGGCGTTTTTGAACGACGTGTACGAAGACATCTCTGTGGAGAACACACAGGTCACCTACAACGGTAACTTGTTCTTTGATCTCAGTTCAAAACTTGTTCACAGCAAACAAAACAAGTTCAGTGTCAAGCCGGGCTACGAAAAACACCCAGTGGTATATGTTTCCTGGATAGCGGCTGTGGAGTACTGTGCATGGCTGAACCAAAAGACCGGCAAAAAGTATCGGCTGCCGACCGAGGCCGAGTGGGAATATGCCGCACGCGGAGGCGCCAAATCCAAATCGTTCAAGTATTCTGGCAGCAACAACATCAACGAGGTAGGGTGGTACAACAATAATTCCGGCTCCGATACGCATCCCGTGGCAGAAAAAAAAGCCAACGAACTCGGCCTGTACGACATGAGCGGCAATGTGTGGGAGTGGTGTGCGGACTGGTACGCCGAAAGTTACCCCACGACTGCGCAAACAAATCCTAAAGGCCCCACATCCGGAACCTACCGTGTGCTTCGCGGCGGGTCGTGGCTCCTCAATGTCAGGTACTGCCGGGTGTCGGTGCGTTACTGGGGCTTCCCGTACGACAGGTACGGCTTCAACGGTTTTCGGGTAGCCCAGGATTATTAACCTTTTTTCTTTTACGCTTTTTCCCTTTTCTTTTTTTGCGTGCAGCGCTTTTTTTCTTTTCGGCGAAGCCGGCGCGTTTTGATTAGTTATAATTCTCAAGCCAAGCCCTGAAAGGGCTATATGTTTATAGCATGGAAATGTGGCACATTCGAGAACCCCGAAGGGGTTTTATGTCCAACTAACGTTGTGACATACAACCCCTTCAGGGTTGATGCCCGAATAATTCCTCTTCTATAAACATATAACCCCTTCGGGCTACGGTTCCTACATATCTTTACAGCAAAAACTCATGGGCACAACGATATTCTTTCCCCAGAGTAGGTTAGACTTTAAGACTTCATTGGCTCCTGGTCAACGTTATCGCCATTGTTTTGGGGACAAGCGGCTTGCGGTTCGACATCAGGATATGTTGGCTGGCATGCTTGGCCAAGGGAGCATCGTGGTAAATCAGTTAAGTAAGGATAAGAGCGAACAGGCCGGTTATTACCGATTCTTGAGCAACGAGAAGGTCACGACCTGTGAGTTAATCTATGAGAGCACCCGTCTTGACATTGGATCGACCAAGGGCAAGGACATCCTCGTCCTTCAGGACAGCACATCAATCGGTCTGGACAGGAAGTTGAGATACAAGGATTACTGGCAGGACAAGATCGGGGTAATAGATGACAACTGTACGCCCGGTTTTTATTTACACTGCTCTTTATCAATAGATTGGGAGAGTTTTTCTGTGCTTGGGCTTGGAGACATAGCACTTTACACGCGGCCGTTGAACAGGCTGAGCCAAGAGGAAAGACTGAGGGCGCGCACGGCGCGCCGCAAACTTCCGTTGGAGCAGCAGGAATCACATGTGTGGGCGCTGTGCGCATCCAACAGCATCAGCCAGATGAAGGAGAGTCGCCGGGTCACTGTGGTGATGGATCAGGGAGGCGACAAGTATGAAGTTTTGGGCCGGATATTGGCCGACTCGTTCGTCGAGGCGCTGTGGCGATCCAAAGAAGACCGACAGGTAGTCGAGGGCGGCGTGGTGACGGGCCGGCGGCTTTCCGATGTGCTTGGCGGCTTGCCGTGGAGTCCGTCCCGCCCTACCGCAATCCGGGCGTTGGACCATTACAGCAAGAGCAGCGGCAAACGGGTTCAACGCGCCGGCAGGATCGCCCTCATACGGGTCCGCTATGCAAAGGTATGCCTTGCCCTGCCCAGTGGGCTGCGCCGGGAGTGTGCCGCCCTTCGCCGTGCGCTCTATGTGGTGGAGGCCGAAGAAGTCTCCTCCACGGTGCCCCCGGGGGAAGACCCGATCAAGTGGCGATTGCTGACCACTTGGGAGGTGTGCACTGATGGGCAGGCCTGGAAGGTGGTGGAGGCCTATCAGGCCAGATGGTTCATCGAGCAACTCTTCAGAATATTGAAAAAACAAGGTCTGCATATAGAGAACACACAGTTCAAGACCGTCCAGTCAATTAAAAACCAGGCGATTATGGCAATATGTACATCCACCAAGGCCCTGCAGTTGACATTGGCCCGAGAGGGCACCCCTTTCATCCCAATAGAAACCATGTTTGATGAGGCGCAGCAAGCGGCGCTCATCATATTGAACAAGGAGTTCTCGGGAAAAACACAAAAACAACTCAACCCGCACGACCCCACAAGTTTGGCCTGGGCAGCATGGGTCATAGCAAGAATGGGGGGATGGAAGGGATATGCCACCCAAAGACCCCCAGGCCCAATAACTATGATGCGTGGGCTGGAGGC
>JAEUUV010000035.1 GCA_016787285.1 Saprospiraceae bacterium
AACGTTCAACGGTGCACAGCAATATGCCCGAATACAGTCCTATGTATCTACCCTAAGAAAACATTCAATGAACGTCTGGCAAAATCTGATTGATGTCTTTGATAACAATACTATCGTGTTTCAGAATGCCTAAGTTTTTACGAAAATTCAATTTTAAAAATTTTGAAATTTCAAATCCAAAAATTATTATTTCAAAATGACCAATGTTCAATGCCCTCTTCTCAATGACCAAGTGACTATGAGACAGCCTCCTTTGATATGCGCTTAAACAATTTGCCATGCTCTCAAATCAAGAACTGCTTAACCTCCTGACCGATTTGGAATCAGATCGAATTGAGCGGACGGTCTCGGTCAACAACACAGAAAAATTTTCAGAAGCTATTTGTGCCTTTTCTAACGATTTTCCCAATCACAAGCGGCCAGGGTATCTGATCATAGGTGCCGACGACAAAAGTGGCAATATAACTGGGCTAAAGGTCAGTGACCAATTACTTCAGGATTTAGCAGCTATACGAAACAATGGGCAAGTATTGCCCCAACCGGCCCTAACTATCAATAAATATGACTTCCCAAACGGCGAATTAGCCGTAGTGGAAGTATTTCCCAGCCCATTTCCTCCTGTACGGTATAAAGGACGAGTATGGATACGTAATGGCCCAACAAAGGCAATCGCCAATGAAGCCGAAGAGTTGCGTCTAAGCGAAAAACGCACTTCTCTAGCAAGGACCTTCGACTCCACTCCTGCGTTCGGCAGCACTCTAGACGACCTAAACCTTGAGTTATTCCGCAGTACATACTTACCCAATGCGATTGATGCCGAAACGCTAAGCGCCAACCACCGGGACATCAAAGCGCAGTTGGCCTCGCTCCGACTGTTCGACCTAGCACACGATTGCCCTACTAATGCCGGCATCCTCATTCTTGGCAACAACCCGAGATACTTTGTACCCGGTGCATATGTGCAGTATGTGCGATTTAGTGGTGATTCCATGGCTTCGAACGTGCTAAATGACCCTGAGTTTTCGGGTGATATTTTGTCACTGATGAAGCAATTAGATCAGTTTGTAAAAAACAATATTGAAAACCGTCCGGTATCCGTGAGTGTATTGAAAGAAGAGATCATACGCCAGTACCCTTTCCCGGCCATTCGTGAATTACTGAACAATGCTGTGATGCACCGAAATTATGAATCGAACGCGCCTATCAAGTTTTATGAATTTTCGGATCGTATCGAGATCAACAACCCGGGTGGCCTCTACGGAACAGCACGCCCCGATAATTTCCCTCATCAAAATGACTACCGTAACCCCGTACTTTCCGAAGCCATGAAAGTATTAGGCTATGTCAACAGGTTCAATCGGGGCATTGCTACAGCCAAACAGGCACTAGCGGAAAATGGAAACCCGGAACCGATTTTCGTATTTAACCTACCCTTGTATTTCGGCGTTACTATCTACAAAAAACAGTTACAATGATGAGAAAATCAGTTGTATTTTTTAACAATAAAGGTGGAGTAGGGAAGACCACCACTGTCTACCACTTAACTTGGATGCTTTCAGAGTTGGGACACCGGGTATTGGCCGTGGATTTAGATCCCCAATCAAACTTGTCGTCCATGTTCCTGTCCCAAGAACGTATGGAAGAAGTTGTCTTCGAAGAAAACATGCAACTCACTGTACTTGACGCTATCGTGCCAGTTAGCGAGGGAGAAGGCTACCGACAAGTGCATATTGAAAAAATAAACGAACACATTTCGCTACTCGTCGGAAATTTAGCATTGTCAGCGTTCGAGGACAAACTAAGCGACGCATGGAACAAATGCCTTGCTGGTGACGTGTTTGGATTCAAAGTAAGTAGCGTTTTCCAAACCCTGATACAAGATGCGGCTGATCGAAGCGGCGCCGAATGGATACTTGTTGATGTTGGTTCCAATCTGGGCGCGATCAATCGGGCAGTTCTCATTGCCACAGATTTTGTGGTTATGCCTGTAGCCGCAGATTTGTTTTCGCTTCAGGGCATTGTGAACCTTGGGAAAACACTAAAAGAATGGCGCGAGCAATGGCAAAAAAGGCTGTCTGAGTACCCGAGGCCCGACAAGTCTGGAATACCGGTAGGCAGTATGCTTCCCGTGGGTTACCTCCTAATGCAGTATACGGCTCGAGAGAGTCGCCCTGTGCGGTCCTATATACGTTGGGCGGAAAAAATACCAGCGGTTTATCAGCAATATGTATTAGGCAGAACGGATATAGATTCAGGCATTTCAATCGAAGCAGATGACAACTGTTTAGCACTGTTGAAACACTATCATAGCCTAGCACCCATGTCAATGGAAGCACATAAGCCCATATTTCTGCTGAAACCCGCTGATGGGGCTATTGGTGCGCATTTACAGGCAGTCCAGCGTAGTTACTCAGATTTTGAGAAATTGGCACAGCGTATCATAAAGGTCACTGAAGCTGGAGTTTGATTTTTGAAAAACAAACTCGGCCATGATCAGATTTTAATTAACGCATCCTGCACCCGTTTTGCTTTGCTAAAATACGTGTGCCCTTTCACGGCGAGGATGTTTTGCAGCAGCGAATCCACCCGCGCCGGGTGCTGTGGGTAATCGGGCAACAAACTCAGCAGCAGGTACCAATCGGCACGGTCTTGCTGGGCGGGATCGTTGTCTTTTTGAAGGGCCATCTGTTGAAAATGTACCACTGCCTGCCGGAAGTCTTTGGTTTCGAGGCCGCGCCGGAACCAGGCGTGCGCCAGCCATTCGCGTGCCTGCGCGTATTCGTCGGGGTCGGGTGTTTCCCCGACTTTGCTCAGTTCCCGGATCGCCGCCGGGTAGCGTCCGTTCTGGAAGGCCCGAATACCGGCAGCAAGCGGCGTAGCAGCCGTATCCGCCTGGCCCTCGCTTTTGAGGTCGCCACCGTCGAGATGCGTCGGCGTGCGGTAGTTGGTTTCGGCAAGGGCGAGGTAGCCTGGATCGGGGCGGGCGGCAGGTGGCGTTTTTGCGGGTTCATCCTGTGCAATCGGACGATCCGGTGTCGAAACAGGGGGCTTTTTAAGTTCAGGGCCGGGTTGTTCGGTCGGCGGTTCGGAATTGGCGGCTTTTTCCCTGCCGATATACCAAAAGCCGATCACCGCAAAGGCAATCAGCAAAAACGGCAGGCTCCAGGTTTTCCAAAACGGCGCCGGCGGCTCCGGGGGCGTTTCGGCAATCCAGTCGCGCACGTTTCGGCGCAGTTTTTCCCGCAGCAGAAACTCGTGGCTTTCCAGTTCGAGCCGGTGCAGGCGCACTTGCTCCTGCAAATCCGGGTCGGCGGCCATGTCACGCTCGAGGGCTTCGACTTCATCGGGCGGAAGTTTGCCGCGCACGTATCGTTCGAGTTTATCGTAGAGTTCGTCTTCGTTCATGTCAGCGTTCGTTAAAAAAGTTGCGCAATTCAGGGCGTTCGGCCAGCAAGTTGAGCAGGCGTTTTTTGCAGCGGCTTTTTTCCTTTTTTGCCTGGTCGGCGTCGCTGATACCGGTTTCTGCTGCAATTTCGGCCATACTGTGCCCGAGGTGAAACAGTTCAAAAATGCGTTTGCAGCGTTCGCCTACCTCGGCCATGATGCGGGCAAAAACCGCTTCGTGTTCGGCGCTGATGATCGTTTCTTCCGAACTCCCCGTCTGCATCTGGTCTTTTGGGTAGAGTTGTTCCGCATCCCAGGTTGGCCGGTGCCGGGCCAAGCGTTTGAGCCATTTGTTTTTGGCAATGCCCATGAAGTATGTGTTCAGCGCGCTTTTTTCCTGAAACTTGTCTTCCCGCAGGTTGCGGTCGAAGGTGCAGAGTGCATCAAAAAAAACCTCCTCGCCGTCTTCTTCGGTACCACTGTTGGCCAGCACGTGGCGCATAACCTGCCCGCGCCAGCCCGCGTGCTGCACGAGGTATTGCAAGGCCCTGTTCCGGTCGCTTTCCCGCCCCCGAATAGCCTCGAACAGTTCCGCATCGTTCCAACGTGTCTGCATGGTTTAGTCCTGCCTGTTTTGAAAAGGTGCCCAAGGTCGGCGTATTTTTCTGAAATATTTTTGGAGCCTGGGGCTTAGATTTGTGGCCACAAAACTACATCGCAATGACAGTTACAGCCATTGAGAAAATCACCGTTCCCGAATTCGTTGAACTCGACGATTTCGAGGACGGCTTTTTTTACGAACTCCTTAACGGCGAAATTGTGAAACGCTCTTCCCCTTCTACCGACCACCAATCTGCCTCCTTCAACCTATCGTTGATTCTTGGAAACTTTGTCAAAGAAAAGAAACTGGGCCGCTGTTTCACAGCCCCGTTCGACGTTGTCTTCGACGAAGAAAATCTCGTGCAGCCCGACATCCTGTTTGTGTCTGCCGCCCGTGCCGGAATCGTGACGGACAACTGCGTGGAAGGCGCACCCGATCTCATCGTCGAAATCCTCTCGCCCGGCACCTTCAAAACCGACCGGAACGACAAAATGAAACTGTACCGCCGCTCCGGTGTACCGGAGTACTGGATCATTGACCCGAAAAGCCGGACGCTTGAGGTGTACGTGCTTCAGGACGGCGAATACAACCTCGCCTCTTTTGCTGTCGAAACCGGCGACGTGAACTCCACCGTACTGCCCGGACTTACCGTGTCGGTGCAGCAGGTATTTACGGCCGGTTAACCACGAGTTCCCAGCGCCAGGCATCGGCCAGCGCTTCGCGCAAACTGCGTTTGGCCGTCCAGCCCAATTGTTCGCGGGACTTCGTCGCATCGGCAAACACCGACACCACATCGCCCGCGCGTCGTGGCCCGACGTGGTAGTTGAGTTTATGACCGGTAACCTCCTCAAATGTCTGTACCACCTCCAGCACACTGGCGCCCTGGCCCGTCCCGACGTTGAACACATCGTAGTGATTATTTCCACTGTTTTTTTGCAAATTTTGCAAGGCCGCCACGTGCGCCTCGGCCAGGTCCATCACATGGATATAGTCGCGGACGCAAGTGCCGTCGGGCGTTGGATAGTCGTTTCCGAAGATGGTAATCGGGCCACGCAACCCGGCAGCCGACTGGGTAATGAAGGGCACGAGGTTGTTCGGCACGCCCAGCGGCAGTTCGCCGATATAGCCCGTGGGATGCGCGCCGACCGGGTTGAAATACCGCAGCGAAATGATGCGCAGGGGTTTGCCGGCGGCCACCACGTCGCGCAGGATTTCTTCGCCCACCTGCTTGGTGTTGCCGTACACCGACGTAGCCGGCTGCACCGGCGACGCTTCGGTAACGGGCAGCACGGCAGGCTCGCCGTACACGGTGCAGGAGGAGGAAAAAATCAGGTCGGGCACGTTCATTTCGAGCATGACTTCCAGCAGCGTGATGAGCGAGCCGAGGTTGTTCCGGTAGTAGCGCAGGGGTTCCTGCATACTTTCGCCCACGGCTTTGAAGGCAGCGAAATGGATGACGCCTCGTATGTTTTCCCGCTGAAAAATATCGAGCAGGATTGCATGGTCATTGCAGTCTTTCGTGTAGCAGGGGACCGTGTACCCGAGAATTTGCTGCAACCCGTCAAGCGCACGTTGGCTGGAATTGGAAAAATCGTCGAGAATAACCGGGCGGTATCCGGCTTCGGCGAGCGCTACTGCCGTATGGCTGCCGATGAACCCCGCGCCGCCGGTGACGAGAATGGAAGGTAGTGTCATGGTTTGTAAAATATGCGCCAAAAGTAGGAAAAGGTGTAGCAGGCGGACAGTCAGGTCGAAACAAATCCTGCCGCTTGGGTTACATTTGCTGCCGAAGCACTTTTTTATTCACCAACCAAACCACGCTCCGCCATGATCCGGATACTGACAACCGCACTCGCAGCATTTGCCGTTTTTCACCTCTCTGCGCAAATTCCCACCTTTAAGAAACGCCACGGTACTTCCGGCGACGACGAAGCACGATTTGTGGAAGTGCTGCCCGACAACAGTTTCATCGTGGCCGGCAGCAGTACCGCCGGCGGCCTCGGCGGCACGGACGCCATGCTGGTCAAATTCAGCGCCGACGGCACGGTGGAGTGGAGCAAATCCTACGGCGGCTCGGGAAACGAGTTTTTTATGCACATCCTGACTTGCAGCGACGGCAACTTCCTGGCCGTGGGCGAAACGACCAGTTTCGGCGCCGGCAACGTGGATATTTATGTGGTGAAATTTGACGGAAACGGGAACGTGCTTTGGGAGCGGACGTGTGGGGGGAGCGGTCAGGAGTGGTCCTGCGGAGGTGTATGTGAAGTTGCCGACGGATATATCGTCACCGGCGGTACCCAAAGTTTCGGACAAGGTTTCTGGGATGCATTTGTGGAAAAACTGAACTTCAGCGGGAATAGTGTCTGGACAAAAAGTTGGGGTACATCGGGCGCCGATGTCTCCGGCGAACCGTTGCCGGCGGCAAACGGTGACATTTGGGTGTCCGGTGGTTATTTTGCCGGAAATCAGGAGGGCTTTTTGTTTCGGCTGAACCAGAGCGGCAACTACCAAAACGGTCGCCGAATTGGCGGTTCCAATCACGAAGGTGCTGAATTCATCTCTGCCGGTGGTGCAGGAGTCAGCATTTCCGGCGCAACCTGGACGTTTTCCAACGGGAGCCAGTACCAGCCGTGGATTGTCAGTTTCAATACATCCGGCGATTTTGTCTGGGGAAAACGGTATGTCTTTCCTTCCGGCAATCACAATATGAACGCCGAAAATTGCCCGGATGGCGGCTTTATTTTCACCCCTTTGATTCTGAATACAGATGCTTCCGCAGCATATCTGGTGCGAACGGATGCAACCGGAAACGTCGTTTGGGCCAGGTCGCACCCCTTCAATGGACGTATGTACCACACAAAACCCTGCCCGGACGGAGGGTATGTGGCAGTCGGTTACTCGGCTGGAAACGGACGGGATATGTTCATTCTTAAAACTGATGCGGAAGGCATCGTTTCGGGCTGTTGCCCATCGGACGTGGTGGTACTTGCTTTGCCGATTAATCCGAACCTGCCAACCGTTTCCCCCGCCACTGCCAACGGCCCCACCGCCGGCGCCCCTTCCGGACAAGACCTCTCCGTCGGCCTCGCCGAAACCAACCTGTGCAACGGCCCATCCTGCTGCCCTACCGATGCCGGCACCCTGCTCGGCGAAACGCTCAGCATCTGCACCAACCAGCCGGCTACGTTCACCCACAACGGCGACGACACACTGGAAACCAACGACCTGCTTCAGTTTATCCTGTTCTCCAACCTGAACGACACACTGGGCAGCATCATCGCCGTCGGCAACACGCCCTCGTTTAATTTCAACCCGGCCACCATGCAAACCGGCGCCACCTACTACATCGCCGCCATAGCCGGCAATGATGTGGGCGGCAATGTGGACCTGAACGACCCCTGCCTCGATATTTCCAACGCCGCAGAATTGACCTGGCTGCCACTACCGGAGGTGAGTTTCAGCACCGGCAACCCGCCGGATGCCTGCGCCGGCAACTGCCGAACCATCACGGCCACGTTTGTCGGCACCCCTCCGTTTACGCTCACCGTGGAGTCTCCGGCCGGTTCGGCCACCTTTTCTTTCCAAACCAACACCGGAAGTTTCACCATCTGCCTGCCGGCCAATGCTCCACCGGGCGATTTCACCGTGCAGGCGACGGCCCTGACAGATGCTTTTTGTGATTGTCCCTGACCTACATTTTTTTCAACAACAACTGCCCCACCTCCGGAATCGCGTACAGGCGCATCAGCCCGGGGCGTCCGGAACGGGTCAATTCCTGCGCCATGGCCAGACGCAGGTCGTTGGGCAACAAATCAAGCAGGAGAAAACGCCGCAGGTTTTCAAACTCACCCTCGGTCAGGTCCTTCGTTCGGGTCAGCAGGTGGTTGTTCAGGCGGGTGACCACCACGGACAGGATGTCGAGGCGCTTGGTCTCGCCCTCGTGCACCAGCCGGTCGAGGCGTCGGGCCGGGGCATCGAAGTCGTCCGCAAGCAGAAGTTCTTCGGGCGTAGGCAGCCGGTCGAGATTCAGGTGGACAAACGACAAAAAGGCCTGCACCGTTTCGGCGTCCAAAGCAGCCTCGCCGAGCAGGCGCACAAGTCCGAGATTGGCGCGCAGGTCGTCGAGCGTGCGCAGGCTGTTGAAAAACTGCACGAGCGAACGCGGGGTGGTGCGGCGCCCGTTGACGAGTTCAGGGTACGCCAGCACGAAGTTGATGCCGCGCGAATCCACACCGCTGCGTTCGGCCCAGCGCGCCCATGCCGGGGCATCAAATTCCATCGTGACGTGCAACATCCGGGTCAGCATGGCCTCGTCGAGGGTGGTCACCGAGTAGTCGCCGCCGTCGGGGTTGGCGGTACACACGATCAGCCATTGCTGCGGCAGCGACCACGACACGAGTTCGTAGTTTTGAAACAACTGCATGATCCCGCGCAGAATCCGGTCGTCGGCGCGGTTCACGTCGTCGAGCAGGAGTATGCCCGGCCCGGGTTCGCGCGGCACCCATTCGGGGGCCACGAAATGGGTCACCTCGCCTTTGCCGGCATCGGTACTGATTCTTGGCATGCCGAGCAAATCGCCCATTTCCTCAAACTGGGCCGGCGCGATGTACACAAATGCGCAGCCGCGGGCATGCGCCAGGTCGCGCACCAGTTCGGTTTTGCCGATACCGTGCAAGCCCCAGATGCACACAGGAGTCGGGCGATCGCTGGTTTTGGCCATGCCGGCCAGTGCATGTTCGAGCAGCGCAGATACAGATTCGGCGCTTACACGGGCGCCGTAGGTGACGTAGGGAAACGGAGATTGCGGTTCAGGCATGCGGGAAGAACGTGCAAACCGGTTGATGGTTCATCCGGATCGGAAAAACGCCGCAGCACAACATGAACGATTGCCCGGCAGTAAAAAGGCGCTACATTTGTCAGGCATAAACCAAACCCGTACCCAATGGAGGAACGCCGAAAATTAGTGATCCGGGGGCCGCAAGCAGCCGCTCCGGAACCGCACTTAACAAGTCAGAAACCACTCTCCTCAACTCGAACAATCACCTTGCCGATGCGGCTTTTCGTGGCCGTGTGCAGCGGCGTCGTACTTGCCCTGATTACGTTGCTGTTCCTGTTTCTGAACAGCCGGCGCAAGCAAAGCCCCAATGACCCGGCAGATCAATCCTCCACTGGAAACGCAGGTACTTCAAGCCCCGCAGGCACCCATACGCCGGCCTTCGATTTGTCCAAATACAACCCCGAGAAAGACGTGCTGGGGCAGGACATGCCGCTGGGTGATTACCTGAAACAACAGGAAATCCCCGAACCGGTCGTCGTTTCCCTGACCGAACAGGCTGCCGACAAAGGCCTCGAGCGCCTCGAAAAAGGCCACGAGGTAATGACTCTGCACCCGATAAACGGCAATTCAGAAGACAGGCTTTTTGCGTACGAGATTTCCGCCAACAAGACCATGTTTTTTGAACTAAACCCCTTGCCGCGTGTGGACGTAAAACTCAGACAGGTCGAAACCCGCGAACGGGCGGCAGGCGGCATCATCAAAACCTCGCTTTGGGAAGCCATTCTGGACTACAACATCCACTACCGCGTACTGGAGCAGATGGAATCGGCCATGAAGTGGTCGGTAGATTTTTATCACCTCGAACCCGGCGACCGGTTCAAAGTCATTTACGAGGAAAAACGCGCCGGAAGCGAGGTGATCGGTATCGGAAAACTCAAGGCGGTTTATTTCAAAACCCGATACAAACAGCACTATGCATTTTGGGTGGACGACGTGGAAAAACCCGGGTACTACGACGACGCAGGCAGGCCGGTACAAAAAGCCTTTCTCAAATGCCCGGTCAAGTACGAACGCATCACATCCTACTTCGATCCGGCACGCCTGCACCCGGTCACCGGCGTCGTGCAACCGCACAAAGGCACCGACTTTGCCGCACCGCATGGCTCACCGATTTTCGCCGTAGCCGACGGAGCGGTGGAAAAAGTGGAATTCAGCAACAACAACGGCAATTTTGTCAAGATTCGCCACGATTTCCAGTACGAAACGCAGTACCTGCACATGGAGCGTTTCGAGCCGGGTATCCGCCCGGGTTCGGTGGTGAAACAAGGCCAGGTAATCGGGTATGTCGGCCAGACGGGTCTGGCGACCGGCCCGCACGTGTGTTTCCGTTTCTGGAAAAACGGGGAACAGGTGGATCCGAGGGAGGAACCCGAAAACAAACCGTTTTTTATGAGTATGAAAGACTCGGAACGGTATCTGAAAATTAAAAATGCCTGCGGGCAACAACTGCGGGAAATCGTGTACTTCGACGGCAGGCTTTAGAGCACCTGTTAGTCGTTCATACCTTCGGAAAGAGAGCCACCTCCCCCTCCTGAATTTCGCCCGCCGCCCCCTTTATCGCCTCCACCACGCTGGGGGTTGATAGTAATCTTGGGATTTTGCGGGTATTGTGGTGGCGCTTGCTGTGACACGGGCTGTTGCGGCGGGTACTGCTGCGGGGGATAATTGTAGCTGCTGGTTTTGGTTATCGGGTTGTAGTCGGGCAAGGTATCATAGTCCAGCGAAGCCAGGTTTTCGAACAGGATTTTCATTTGCGACAAGAGACTTTCTACCCGGTCAATGGCCTGCCGAATTTCAAAATGGTTGTACGGGAGGTTTATGAGACCCTGAATGGTACTTTCAAAAGTGGTGTATTGGAAATCCCGGATACGCTGCTGGAAGTAGTCAATAGCGTTGTCTTTGGACTGAAACAGCATCATGGCAATATGCTCGGTACGGGCAAGGCGCATGAAGTGCTCGAAAAACATGATCGGCGGTTGTTGCGGCAACAGGATGCGGTAGGCATCTATGTTGTCGGCGATGAATTCCAGCGTGCGCGATGCCAGTTGAAAGATATCGTCGGCAAGCGGCTTGAGGTTGCTCACTTTCCGGCGGTACGAAATCTTGTGCACCATGAAAGTAGCCTTGTCCAGGATATAGGCCAGACTTTGTTCGATGCCTTGGTGGATGCGAATCAGTTCAGTGCTGCTGTTGAGCCGGGCGCAGGGCGGAATGTAGTTTTTCTCCAGTTCTACCCCGCCGATTCCGCCGCGTATCTTGGCTACAGGAATAGCGTAGGCTGCAATTTTCGGTGAAGCCGTCTGCTCGCGGGGTATGATGCCGAGTTCGTAGCGGGGTATGGCGTACAAATGCCGCAAAGGGTTGGTGCTCGGGGCCGGCGCACCATAGGGCACCCGCTCGTATGGATTTACACGCACCACCACGTACCATTCCTGGGCTTGCTGAAACTCAAAATTGCCCATGAGTTGGCGTACCGACTGGCGCAAGGCGCTGTCGTCGAGATCAATAATCTCGATGCGGGCGCCCGCGCGGGTGACGGCACGCAGGTACTTGAGTTCGACCCACTCGGAGTTGACGTCAATACTGAGCGAGTCACGCCCTGGTTCGGGCGCCGGCAAGATGCCGAAATTATAGTCGTTCAGGGCGAGACTGTTGGCGTCACGTACCTGATCCATCAGGCTGTTCTCAAGGTCGAGAAACTGCTGCCTGGATATTTTCATCCCGTCAACCCAATTGACGGGGAAATGACTGATGCGTTCCATAGTTGCAATGGTTACTGGTTTGAGGGTTTCGGGTTGGAAGGTTTCGGGTTGGGGTGTTCTCCGCTCGCGGACGTAAGCATGGTTTTGGGATTACGCGAAAAAACTCAAAACTCAAAACTCAAAACTCAAAACTCAAAACTCAAAACTGTAAAACTACTCATTGAGCCAGTGGCGGACGCGTTCGACAAAAACGATATCGCCGTTCTGGAATGGCAAGTTACTGATTCGGGTATCGGCGTTGAGGTATTGTTTTGTTTTCCAAAACCAAAGGAACGGTTTTCGTTTGAAAAAGAGCCAGGAATAGGCTTTGGAGCGGGAGTTGTTTTCTGCCAGTTCAATTTTGACATAGGAATTTTTTTCCACGTTGTGCCGGTACAGAATGAAGTGAAACATCTCGCCAAGGGTGCGATCCATCGGCGCCAGCACGTCTACCTGAATAATCTGGCTGGTACCGTATGCGGCGTGCATTACAAAACTCAGTTTGACCGATCTGCCCGGTTCGATGACGGGCGGACGGGCGTCGAGCGGGAGGTGCCAACCGGTGATACCGATTCGGGGAATGGCTTTCCAGATATTCCAGAGTTTAAGCCCGAGCAAGGGCACGGGGAACAGCACGATGCCGAGCAGGATATTGTCGGCAAATGCGAGGTCGAGTTTGCGCCCCACTTTTTCAAAATAGACGCAGGACTGGAAAAAGCCCATCGTGCCCACCGCCATGAGCAGCAAGGTAAACAACCATTCGAGGAGTCCGATAGCGGGATTGGGCCAGGGCAACACGCGGAACAACAGCCAGACGTGCAAAAAACCCAGCCCCAAACAGCCTGCCTGAAAAATCCAGGCCAGCGTGACCACGCCGATATCGCCGGTGCGGATGAGTATCCCGCTGAGGCCTACAAGGGCAAAACACACCAGCGTACCGAAAAGGTAGACGTTGGTTTGTTTTACAAAAATCTTCACATCGCCCTTCAGGAACTTCAGGAGAGCAAACAAGATCAGCGCAGCAATGCCAAGCAGGATGGTGAAGAGTTTGTAGGTCATATATCGGTCAGATGTACGTGGAAAATGCAAGCCGGGCGGTGCCTTCGTCGTCGCTGAGCACGAAAGCCGACTCCTGTTCTTTGAGTAGCAGTTGTGTGTTCACATCCATTTCGGCGGGCACGAAATAGTTGTAAAGCACGCCGAGCAGGTTGTTTTTTTTGCCGCCTTCGAGGTAGTCGGGCAGGTCGTCGAGGTCGAGCGGGCCAATGTGGACAGCAAGGTCGGGCAGGTCGTCATCGGCCATTTCACCGGCTGCGAAATCGAGTCCAAGTGTGGCTGCACCAAGCGTCGGGCCTTCATCTTCGGAAGGTATTGCCGCGGTTGCCGGCGTTTGGTTCAGGCTGACGCGTTCCTGCAACACGGCGCTGAAGCAGGCTGCCATGAGCGAGCGGTTGCCGGCAATGATGTGCGATGCAGGCAGAAGATGAAACAGTACGGCTTCCTGAGCCGGGTCCAGCCCTTGCACGTCGGTCCAGAACTGTTCGAAAAGCGCGCGTTGCATGGGGCTGGTAAAGTGCGACAGGAGGCTGCGCTCTTCCATCTCCAGGTGAATACGCTGCCGGAAAAACTCCTGCTCGAGCGGCAGAAAAAACCGCCGCGCCTCCGCCTCTTCCTCCTTTGCCTTTTCGCTTTCGTGTACGCGTTGCTCCAGATTTTTGTAACCCGACATGGCCTCCGGCGCGTGAAACAGAAACTCCGGCAGCGCATCGTACAAGCCTTCGCGGGCCACATCAATGGCCACGGTGTCGGTTTGTTTTTTTTTGCCTTCCTGCGTCGTGACCTCGTAGCCAAGTATGTCTTTGCTGTAACTGCGTTTGAACAGGCTCCTCGGGCGCACTACGAGCGCGCTTTCCGAGAGCATTTTGGTCTCGATAAGTTCGGCCAGCAGCACTTCCATGCGGGCCGGGTGGCTGGTCAATTTGTCGGGCAGTGCGTTCTTCATCTGTTGATATCGTTCGTCAGTACCCGAATAGGGAGCAGGCCGGACGATTTTTCGTTCAGTTCGGTTTCCAGTTCAAAGCACAGGGCATTCCAGTCCTGCATGTCCTGGGGTGTCAGGGTTGCCGCCGGTTGCAGGATTACATCGAGCGTCCGCACCATCCCCTCGTGTGGAAGGTCGCTGATATGCAGGCCTTTCTGGATGAATACCTGTTCGAGCCGCTTCCCGAAGGCGGCAAAACAGAAGGTTTTGATGTCTTCTTTGGACACGATCCGGTCGCGGGTAGTCAGAGATTTTTTGAATTCATAAAACGCGACGGAAGCCGATTTCCGGTTGGAGCCGCCCGTGGTAGGCATGACCAGCAGGATGCTGTTGCGGTCGAAACCCCGGGTAGCGTACATATCCAGTTTCAGGCCGCTGGGAATATCGTTTGCCAGTTCGCCGGTGGTGGACCAGAATTCCACGACAGCCGAAGGGTTGCGGGCGCCTTTGGGTGGTTTTACCACGAGGTACGGTACTTCCTCCCGCTGGATATCCGCTTCCCTGACCTGCTGTTCGAGCGCCGCGATTTCCTTGTTCAGGTTTCGGATTTTTTCGTTCATCGTGTTCAGGTCGTATGCGGCAAAGGCGGCGCTTTCGTCGCGCAGCAGGTCGAGCAGGTGGTACAGGTGCTGGGAGGCGGCACGGCTGTCCATCTTGCCGGCGCCCCGGGTGCGCAGGGTGTAGGTACCGGTTTCGAGATTGCGCAGGTTGGCTAACGGATGTGCGGCGTAAGGGATGTCCTGCTCGTTGACCACCCGGTGGACATCGAAAAAGAAGTCGTCGCAGTGGAGCGGAAGGATGTTGATGAGTTCGGGTAAGCGGTAATTTTCCGAGTGAAACTGCTTGTTCAACACCGGCACGCAATTGATCAGGCATTCGGTATTGACGAGGGCTTCCACAGGGAAATACTCCGGAAACTCGACACGCAGCCACAGCACTTTTTCTTTCAGATCAAGCAGGTCTTCGTGGGGAAACAAGGATTCAAACTCCTCCGGGTAGTTTTTTTTCAGGTTTTCCAGCGCAAATTCGTCTCCGGTAGCACTGCCGCGGAGGGTGATGAAATGCGGCTGGTAGTAGGCCTGCACCCGACGTCGGGTGCGCTGGGCAGGACTGAAATCATCGGTGAAAGCGCCGGAATTCTCCCGGGCTTGGGGCGGATATTGGGGCCGTACACCTGTTTCTGTGGCCAGTTCGCGGGCGCCGATATACCAGCGGCAGTACGGGAGTTGGCGCAAAAAAGAGCGCAGCCGCGGGTCGTTTTTCCAATTGAAAAAAAACGAGATGCCGTTCAGAGCGGTGATACGCGCATCCAGTTCGAGGCCGATCCAAAAGGTCGGAGCAGGGCGGTTTTTGCGGAATGTATCCGACTCGAGCACTTTCTCGCGGCGGGGCATGTCGCTTTGCACGTCAAAAACCTTTCCGCCTGCCGCCACATAGCGCACGCAGCCGTTGACCAAGCGGTACGGTTCGGCAGTGGAAAAATAAATTTCCTTGTCTGCGTCGCCGACGGTTTTGGAATAATAGACCTGATGGGTGGGCAAAATGAAGGTTTCCGGTTCGAGTGCGCGCACATGCAGGACGGCATGCGCCGGCGTCGGGGTCATTAGCACCTCCGGGGTGAGGGTGGTGGCGAGTTGTTCGAGCACCCGCTGGCGGGAGTTGCCCATTTCCTGCTGAAGGCGTTCAAACTCCGATGCGCAAGCGCCAATGAGCAGGCCTACGACCGGATCGAATGCTTTTTCGTCCATTTCCGTCTCCTGGTAGCCCCAGATTCGGGCCACATCGCGAAGCATCCGGCTGCGTATTTCTTCCCTGGTATCCATGGCGTGTTGCGGTATTACTGGCCGGAGGCGTCGGTAGCGACCGGGCTGAAATAGATGATGAATGGCTTGGGTTCAAAGGGCTGATTGGTTTCGAGCAGGCGGGCTTTGATCCTGATTTCGATGCGTTTGCGCAGTTTCTGGGTGAGTTTGAGCGGGTCTTTGATGTCGGGTTCCTTGATGTCTACGCTCACCAGCGTATCCGTCAGGCGTGGTTCGTGGCGGGCCAGCAGTTCCTTGATGGATTTTTCGAAGACGTGTTTTTTGTCGTCGAGTGCCTTGAGGTTTTCAAAATCGTGTTCCCAAAGGAGGCATCCATAACTCGGATCGCAGCGGTATTCGCCGAAGCGGGTGATGAGTATCAGGGAAATATGCTGCCGGACGGACTCGTGCAGTTTGACTTTAGGCAGTTTCGGGTTCTTTTTGGTGAGTTCGGCGCAGCGAAGCGGCAGGCTGTAATTTTCCAGCATAAGGGACGAGTTCAGGAGTTGAGTTTAACCATGGCGCCTTTGATATCGGTGATGGCGCTGGCGCTCACTTCAACCATCGTGCCCTTGACGGTATTTTTCACATCGGCTTCCAGTGTGGTTTCCATGCCTTTGATATTGACTTTTTGTGTGCCTTCCAGCGATGCTTCCATACTGGACATGGCCAGTTTTTGTTCGGCGGCGATGGTAATGTTTTTGCCTGTCAGGCTGATGTCGCCGTCCGTCACGATGGTGATACTCCCGGGCGCTTTCAGGCTGAGGGTGATGACATTGGTACCGTTTTCGATTTTAATTTCTTCACTCCCGGACTTATCCACCAGCGAGATTTTATTGCCGCTTTTGGTCTGGATGACCTTGTTGTTGTTGTCTTTGTCCGACACGCCTTTGGGTTTTGCCTTGCCGTGGTAAAGCCCGCCCACGACGTAGGGTTTGTCGGGGTTGTTGTGCTCGAATGCCACGAAAACCTGGTCGCCTTTTTCGGGCACAAAAAAGTATCCGTATCCGCCGCCGGCGCCGCTGGCCGCCACCCGAATCCAGGGCGTTTTGTCGCCCGTGGCTTTTTGCCACTGGAATTGTACCCGCACGCGACCCATTTCCTCCGGGTCGTGGTTTTCGAGCACCTCGGCGGGCTGCATCTCGCATTCGGGGTTGACAACTGTGGTGTTCAGCGGCGGTTCGACGAGGCTGGACGGGATGGCTTTGAAATGGTTCTGGTAGTTGCCGAGCGCATCGGTGGAGTGGGAAATCCTGATGATCCGAAACTCCCCGTAACTGGTATCGCTGCCCGAACTGGAACCGGCGCCGGCTTCGCCGATTGTTCCGCGCACATTGATGATGCTGCCGACCTTGAGCGCATGGTTGTCGCTGGAGCCGTTGAACGTGACAAAGTTGCCGGCACGGCCGGCGCGGTGGTGTTTGGTCAGTTCGTCCAGTTCGGCTTTGTCCTGTACTTCGGCGTACACCGCTACGGCGGGTTCGTTGCTGAACAGGGCGTCGGAAGCCGAATTGACTTTTTTGCCGTACTCATCAAGTCCGGGCACTTTGGCCGATGCGGAACTGCTCTCCGGGAATTTGTGGCCGACTTCGTCGTAGGCCATCCATTTGAATTTGACAGGCAACACATTGAGTGCCAGGTCGAAACTCGACAAGTCGCGCCCGAACACCAGATCAATCGCCGCCGACGTGGGCGCCTTGCCGAAGTACAGGTCGGCGCCGTCGTAGAAAAACCACTCGCCGTACTGGTTGGCCAAGCGACTGAGAAACTGAAAACCGGTTTCGCGGTACTGCACGACGTAGGGTATCTGGCCTTTAAACGCAGTGTTTACTTTGGGGGAAACGCCGTATTTGCCGATCACTTCCTTCGCAATTTTTTCCAGACTTTTTTCTTCAAAAGACTGGTTGTGTGCGCCGTCGTCCATCAAAAGCGTCGGGCCATGGCCGTAGTAAATGATTTCGTTGGTAGCGCCCTGATGTTTGGACAAACTGACGCCGGTGACGTAGCCTTTGAAAAAGTTTTTGGCGTCGGAGCGCCCACTGCCGCTGCTGATGTCAATTTTTACTTCTTTGCCACAGGCCTCGCTGCTGTTGGACAACACCTGTTCCCGCTCCTGCACAGGGCAGCGCAACTCGAAGGCATGGTGGCCGTCGAGCGGTTGATGAATGGCTAAGTAGGAGATCGGAGAAATCGCCTTGCCATTTATTTCGATATTGACGTTGACTTTGCGCGACATGGCTGGAAGGGTTTGATTTCAGGAAATACAAAAAAAGAATGCAACCGGCCTGCAAATTCCGGCATGGTGTCGGTGTAAATTCTATCGCTGGGCGCTGCCTACTCATATTTTGTGTACGTCATGTTTGTCATCCCGAAGGGATCCGTCCACTCTGCGCTGGAAAAAAACACGCATATGTTCCTTTTAGAGCGGACAGATCCCTTCGGGTTGACAAACGTGGTGGGGCAAAAAGCACAGCCAGGGCTTGGCGGTACAAGTCACTCCGACACGTTTAGGCCACCCTCTGAACGAACAGGCGTTATTCCGGCCAGATTTTCTCGAACGTACCGCCGAGCGAGATTTTTCGGGCCGACACGGTAAAGGTTTCGACCATCGGAGACTCCTTGTTGGGGCCAACCACATCGAAGTCTTCGCCGTATTGCACCATGTAAGCCTCTTCGAATTTGAGCACTTTGGCCGGTGACGGGTCGTTGCGTTTGTAGAATTCCACCTCGCCGCTTTTTTGCGCATAGGCATTGATAATCCAGTCGAAAAACATGGTTTTCTGGGAGGATTCGATCTGGATGGTAACTTTTCCGCCGCGCACGTCGGTGGAGGGGCGACCGCTTTGGTCGGTGTCGCGATCGAGTACATAGTGGCATTTCAGCACGTTGAACTCTTCGCCTTCGATTTTCAAAACCGCTTTAAACATGGCACTTGAATGGTTTGGTTGGTGAGAAGATAAGGTTTAACTATCGTTACAGGTGTTTGTTGGTGTGTGCATTTCGGCATCAACGCCCGGCAGATTTACTCTACGGAGGTAGCCCATTCCGGGTCTTCGCCGCCGCGCCCGTCAAGCCGCAGCACAAAGTTCTTGGCAGGGAAGAACGGCAGGATATTGGCCGACACGAACACGCGATCTTTCTGGTTGGGGTCGCGTTTGACGGTCACGGCGCCGAATTTTTCGATAATCTTGTGTTCGCGCTGGCACTTGTCGAGGAAGCGGGATATCTCCTTGTTGATATCCATCTCCATGTTGACCGATATGTTCTGGAAGAGCATCCGGTTGAGGTAGTCCATCATGCCTTTGGTCAGCCAGTCGAAGGTGCGCACCACGGAGTAGGTTTGCAGGCCGATATTGGTGCCGTTGAACAGGGTTTTGGACGACCAGGCCTGTACTTTCCCGAACTCATACACCATGGGCACGAGGCCCATATCGGCGAGGTTGGCCAGGTCGTTGGCGCGAATATCGAACCGGGCGCCCTTTACGCCCCGCAGTCCGCCGAACTTGTTTCCGGCTGCCACCTGCGCGATATTGGTGGAGTAGATCAGGCCGGCCAGAGCGCCCGAAGGCGGCACATATAGCGGCTCTTTTTCTCCGGCCTCCGTCACGGCTTCGCGGCCAACCAGCCAGTTGCAGGTCATCATTACGTTGGCTCGGAACGCTTCGGCGCCCGTGAGTTTGGATTTTTCAAACAGTTTCATCACCTGATCCGCCGAGTTGAGGTTGTGGAAATCGGTGACGAGCATGACCTTGTTTTCGTGCGCACGGCGCGCCCATTCGTCCACGATCTCTTTGGAACCGAGGTTGCCCGGTACGACCAGCAGCCCGTAGTTGTTCATCAGGTCGAGGCGGTCGTATTTGTCAATCATCTCCTGCGACACGAGGTTGATGACCTTGGGGTTTTCCAGGTCTTTTACTTGCTCCAGTGAAGCATTGACGATGGTGACATTTTTGACTGGTTTGCCGCCGCCTGCATTGAGAAAATAATCGGCAACTGCCCGGTAATTGGCTTCCAGTTTTTGGGTCGCATCGAGGGCTTTTTTCAGGTTTCCGTGCAGCAATTTGCCCGACTGCTCGGACACTGCCGTACTCTGCTCGATCATATCGCCCACGTTGGACTGGCTCTGGAGCAGGGCAGCCATGTATTTCAGGCGATTTTTCAGTTTTTTCCGCTCTTTCTTGTTTTCGGACTCGCTCAGGAAAATTTCCTTCAGCGCGGCAGCATCAGGGTCCATGTTCTCGGCGCCCTCCACGGTGGTGGAAAGCAGGCCAAATCCACCGAATTCATCCAGAATACCGAGCGCCTCCTCGACGGCATTGGCTTCTACCCGCTCGGCAGTGCGGGTTTGCTGGGCTTGGGCTTGTTGTTCGAGTTCTTGCTGTTGAGCCATATGATTTGCTTGTTGAGAATTGTTGTAGTTAGGTTGGAGGGTTTCTGGTTGGAAGGTTGGAGGGTTTTTAGTTCGGTTTGTGAGCCTTTCAAACCAGAAACCTTCAAACCAGAAACCTTCAAACCTTCAAACCAGAAACCTTTTAAACCCCTGCGTCTTCCAGTTCCTGAATGAGCGCCTGGAGCATGGTGATATAGGCCGTTTTTTTAGCCGGATCGTTGAGTACCTTCTGCAAAATTTTGTTGCTCTGCAGTTTCCTGGCAAACGACTCGTGCTCGCGTTGTTTGTCGTCAAGGGTACCGAGCAGTTCACTTTGTTCGATCAGTGCTTTTTTCCCAAAATCGCCCACGCTTTTGAATTGGAGCGTTTCGTTCACGGAGGCTCCCGATTCGTCGGCAAATTCCACTTTTGCTGTGGGCTTGAAGTGCTCAAATACCGCCTCCACCGTTTCCAGTTCGTAGGTAAGTTGCGGTTTGGCCGGAGGGGTTTCGGTCAGGTCGGCCACGAGCAGCGTCCGATTTTGGGGCAACATGGCCATAGCGGCCGATGTAGGTTCGGTGGCTTCGTAAATGAAGCCGTTCTGTTTGAGTTCAAATTTGTCGGTAAGATTGGCCATATCGAAAGGTATAAAGTTGATTTATTGCATATCCCGAATTGTCGGGTCCTGTTACCCCGTCTCAACATTTTTGTAAGTCTCCACTCAAAACCCAAAACCCAAAACTCAAAACTGACTATACCACCTTCCACTTCACTTCTCCGGCCTTGTCGAGGCTGATCTTCACGGTACCGCCATGATCCAACTGACCGGTTACGATCAGGCGGGACAGGGGCTTTTGAATATCGTTGAACACTACCCGGCGCAGGGGGCGCGCGCCGAAGCGGGGTGAAAATCCTTTCATGGCGAGGTGTTTGCGGGCATCGTCGGCTATGTCGAGTGTGATGCCCCGGTCGGTCAGAGTCTGGCGCAGGCGTTTGATCTGAATTTCCAGAATGCTGACCACGTTTTCTTCGCGAATAGGGGCAAAGGGAATGATTTCGGTGACGCGGCCCAGAAACTCGTCGCGGAAGGCTCGTGTCCTGCCGTCGGGGCCTTTCACCTCGCTCATAGCCTGGATCATGGGCGCCTGCTCGGGTATTTTGCCGGTTTCAAACTGCTCGATGATGTATTCGGCACCGACATTGGAGGTGAACAGAATGATGGCGTTGGAAAAGTCGCCCTCCTTGCCCAATTTGTCGGTCAGCCGCCCGTCGTCGAGCACCTGGAGGAACGTTTTGAACACATCCGGGTGGGCTTTTTCGATTTCGTCAAAAAGCACCACGGAGTAGGGTTGTTCGCGAATACGATTGACCAGCACCCCGCCCTCTTCGTAGCCCACGTACCCGGCCGGTGCACCGATGAGTGTGGAAGCGGCATGGCTCTCGCCGAATTCGGACATATCGAACCGGATGAGTGCCTTTTCATCGTTGAACAGAAACTCGGCCAGCGCTTTTGCCAGTTCGGTTTTGCCGGTACCGGTGGGGCCGAGGAAAAAGAAGGAGCCGATGGGGCGGCGTTCATCCGACAAGCCTGCCCGCGAAATATTGATCGCCTGCACCAGCGACTCGATCGCATGATCCTGACCGACCACGCGCTTGCGGAGTTGGTCGGCCATGTGTTCTAATTTTTCCCGTTCGTCCGATTGTATTTTCCCGATGGGAATATTGATCGCGTAGGCCACCATAGCGGCCACGTCGGAAGGCTCCACACTGGTTTTGTCCTGCATTTTGAAGGCTGCCAGATCGCTGAGCATGGTGCGCAGGTAGGTAATCAGCGTTTTCGGGTCTTCAATTTTTTTGACGTCGCGCAGGTTCTCGAGCCGCCCGATCAGGATGGGGCTGACGCGGTCTTTGATTTGAGACTCAAACCAGCGCAACTCGCGCAGGTATAGTTCCGGGTCGCCCGGCTCGAAGGTTTGAATGAGTGCATCCAGATCTTTGCCTAAGGCGGTCAGTTCCGACTCGGTGGTGGTTTTCATCATGCGCACAGAGGCCATGGTGCGGTCTACGAGGTCAATGGACGAGTCGGGCAGCAGGCGGCCTTTCAGGTAACGGGCGGCGAGGCGAATGGCTTCGCGCAGGGAGGCCGGTTCCACGGTTATTTCGTGGTGTTTTTCGTAGCGCGGCATCAGGGTTTTGAGCATCCGCTCGGCTACTTCCTGATTGGGTTCGGCTACTTCCACCACATCGAAGCGGCGTTTGAAGGCATCGTCCTTTTCGATGTATTTGCGGTATTCCTCGAATGTGGTGGCGCCGATAGCGGTGATTTCACCGCGCGCCAGTTCGGGTTTGAGCAGGTTGGCGGCGCCGGCAGCGCTGCCCTTGGGATCCAGCAACACGTGGATTTCGTCAATGAACAAGATCGCCTTGTCCAGTTGCTTGATCTCGTTGATGATGCTCTTGAGGCGTTCTTCGATTTCGCCCTTGTACGAGGCGCCGGCCACGAGCGAACCCATGTCGAGCTCGAACACCTGAGCGTTTAGGAGGTGGGGCGCGACATTGCCCTCCACGATCCGTTGGGCGAAGCCCTCCACGAGGGCGGTTTTGCCTACGCCGGGTTCGCCGACAATGATGACGTTGGGTTTGGTGCGGCGCCCAAGCACTTCGGCCACCTTGCGAATTTCGCGGTCGCGGCCCACGATGGGGTCGGTTTTACCATCTTTGGCCAGTTCGGTTTTATCTATACAAAATTTGTAAAGAGCCTTGGCGCCTTGTTGGCCGGAGGGTGCGGAGCCGGACTTGCCGTTGTCCGATTTTCCACCCGGGGCAGGGGTAACAAATGTCTCACCCGCCTGGATACTGTCCAAAGCCGCTTGAAGCAGTTCTTTCTCGGTAAGGGGAAATGTTTTGAGCTGCTCCTCTGCGAACGCCACATTGGGTTTGCATAACGCAATCAGCACACAAAGCGGGGTGATGGCTTCTTCAGATAGTTTAAGGCGCACCACATCGGCCACTTCAAGCACTTTGGCCACCCGCTCGTCGCCTGGCGGATTTTCATGCGGCCGTGCTGATTTGGGGGTGCGGGATATACGCACATCGGCCCATTCGCGGATGAAGTGGATGTTTTTGCCCCAAGCCGCCAGCATGGAACCGAGGCCAATATCGTTGTGGAGAATGCCTTTGAGGAGGTGGGCAGGTGTGTATTCGGCGTGCAGGTTTTCACGCGCGATAGCCTGGGCTACCGTGATGGCGAATTTTAAATCGGAAGAGTACTGTAGGAGTGCTAACATTTCCATTGGATTTTGATTTGCAAATGTATTTCCCTTTCCTAAAGCGCAAGGTTTTTCGGTATATTTTTTTTCGGTACAGGATGTTTGCAAATATTTTGTTGCCTGACAATTCCGAATGTCACTATTTTTGGGCGCTCAACCGCTACAACGAATGAAGACCGTTCAAGATCAAAACGTAATCGCGCAGCGTATGGAACTCCTGAACGCGCGCTACGAAGAATTCCGCGATAACCCGATTGCGCGAATTTGCCTCTGGCTTATCCAGGCCGATGAATTGCCCATGATTGAGGCATTTTTCCAGGTGGAAAATACCGAACACGGCAACTTCCCTGATCTGTTTCTCCGCTTCGAATCGGCGTTTGAAAACCCCGACCAATACCAACGGGTATTGTCCGAAGAATTTGCCACTTTCCTGAACGAAGAACACGAACAAGCCGAACAGGACGGCGCCGATGCCGCATTCCTCACCAACCCCCGGCTGCGCCAATTACCCATACTTTCCGCCTTGTCCGATTTCGCACAAGCCGTACCCGACCTGCAGGAGGGCAATGTGGTCGTCTGGCTGACACCGGAGTATGTGCGCGACTACGCAGCGTGGGAAAACTGGATGGCCGATGCGCTCGCCCAGGGTTTCCCGCCTAAAGTACGGCTTATGCTGGCCGGCACGGCGGAGGAACATGGGTTCGCAAACTTGCGAGCCGGGCACGGCAGTGCTTTCATAACCATAGTTCCAGGTCTGGACATGCCCGCCGCCATGCGCCAACTGGCTGCAAGCGGCGACCGAAACGATCCGGGCACGCAATACCGGATGCATTTTGTTGACATGGGTCAGGCTGCTGCGACTGGGAATTTTGAAAAAATGCAGTCCGAAGGTTTGAAAGCCATCCACATAGCCCAGCAACAGCCCGGGTGGGAACACCTCGAAGTAGCCGCTTACGTGGCGATGGGCAACGCTATGCTGCGCGAAAAAGCGCGTCATGCGGAGTCGCTCGATTTATTTGACAAAGCCTGCCTGTCGGCAAAACGCGGCGTGCAGTCCGGCAATCCCGCCGGTTCCATTGCGCTGTGTCAGGCACTGTTTGCCAAAGGCGTGGCACACCTGAATGCTAAAGAGTTCGAACTGGCGACGCAGACATACGAAGCCATCGTGCCGGTTTCGGCAGAGATCAAAAACGGCGTTTTTCAAACGGTGGAAGCCTGGCGCATGGCCGGCTACTGCCACGAGCAGGCACGCCGGTCGCAGAATGCCTGGGACTGCAACATGGCCGCACTTGATGCTGCCGAATTGCTGGACGAACAAATCCGCGCCAATTCCACCTTGCCCTACGTCGGTACGGCGCTGGTTCGGCTGTCCGAAACCCTCGGCAAACACCGGGAACTCCCGCAAATCCGACAAAAAATGGAAACCTGGGTCGGCCCAGACTGGGAAACGACGACCCGCCAAACCAAGGTGCATAACTGATGCTGGCCGCCAAACAACTCGATATCGTGATGGGGGTGGATATTCACCTGGTGAACATTCCACCGGCCACGGGTGTACCGATACCACACCCGTTCATTGGTATGGTCATGGATCCCATGGAGTACCTGCCCATTGTCGGGGCTACGGTACTGGTCAACGGGATGCCCGCAGCCCCCGCAGGCGTTGCCGGCAAAAACGTGCCGCCGCACATCCCCATGGGCGCGGGCTTCACCAAAGGCGTGGTGGGAAATGAGTGCGAAAACTTCATGGGCAGTTCAACCGTATTGTCCGACGGCGAACCGCTCACGTACATGGGGCTTCCCGCGCTGAGTTGTCAGGACATCGGTATGCCGGCGCCGCCGCGGCCCAAGAAAAAATCGAAAGTCAAAAGCCTGATGCTGCCCCTTTCCGTGGTGTTGCCCATCCCTGCCGGGCAAATGGTCATGGTGGGCGGGCCGCCGACCATCTCGTTGATGGCGTTGGGAATGAAACTCGGCATGGCCGCTCTCGGCAAACTCGCCAAAAAAGTGCGGGCCATGCAGAAGAAGAGCAAGAAGTGGAAAAACATTTCCAAAAAAATCCACGACAAAGCCGGAAAAGTAACCAAACACCTGCCGGAAAACCTGCGCAATAAAGTCCACAAAGGCATCTGCGCCGTCACCGGCCACCCGGTGGACATCGCTACCGGGAAGGTTTTTACCGAAATTACCGACTTCGAACTTCCCGGCCCGATCCCGCTCGTCTGGGAACGCACCTGGTA
>JAEUUV010000077.1 GCA_016787285.1 Saprospiraceae bacterium
GTACGGTACCGAATATGGCGAAAACAGAAACTCCCCATGTCTACTTTTGAGGACAACATCGATAGTTTGAATAAACACTGGATTAAACATTTGATTCTCATGGCCATTAGGGCTGCCTAAAATGGCTAAAGTCGAAATAAGCATGAAATATGTATTAGTCATATTGGCTGTTCAAATGAGCATGATAGGCGCTTTGGTCGCTTGTGGATGTTCAGGCCCAAAGGATGATCTCAGAACCGATATTGATTCATCAGACGCGATTTTTGTTGGGGTTATTACCAAAATAAGCAAAGACCATATTTTTCATCTGAATAATGGGTATGGAACAGGATTGAAATTCATTAATTTTGATGTACTTAAATCCTATAAAGGGCTGAATCAAGCTCTACTTAAAGTGACACTATTTGATTCAAGATCAAATTCAAGCTGTGAAGGGATTTGTTTTGGCAAAGAGGTTGGGGATACTGTCCTCGTTTTTGCGCGAGAGTTTTCACAATGGATGCTGGGGAGCTATTTATGTGGAAGACACCCAACCTTTCAAAGGTTGAGCCCTGAAGAATCCCATTTTATTGACACTGCACAATGGACCGACCCTCGAACAAAATACTTGAATGCGGAGAAATTTATTCAAAAAATATTCCCAAAATCAACCGAACTCAATGAAAATGAATGTACAAAATCAGGCCTAAATTTATTAAGGTTGATCATCAGTCTAAGTGCTGGGATTAACTTGATCTTAGGGTTTCTCCTCTTCAGGAAAAAGAGAAACGTGTGAGGTGGCGATGATCGGCGACACGCTCCCTCGCTGCCCCCAAGTATTCCCGGCTCGTGAGATGCCTGCGACGCGATACGTCGGCAAACACACCACCCGCTCTGCATCACCCCACCGCAAACCCCGTATGTTCCCGGACATAGGGCGCCCGGAATCCCAGTACGATGTCTTCGCGCGGCACGCCGCGTTCCATGAGCACATCCACCACGTCCATTTCGGTGGTATTGCGCTGAAACCACACCTTGCCGTTTTTGATCTCAAAGTGCAGGACTACCGTAAAAATGTATTGCGGGCCTTGCCAGCCGATGCGCAGGAGCTGGAAGTGGTTGTGTTCGCGGTCTGCTACCACATAGTTCTCCACGTCCGGCTGATTTGCAGGCTTGATTTTGGCGTATTCTTCCAAAACCGAAAGTATTGCCTTCTGGTATTTTATTATTTTTTCCATAGACGTATGGATTTATTCGTTGGGCTGTAAACAATGATTTTGGCGCCGATTCGCTCAACTGCACGCTGAATTGCCTTTTCCTGAAAAAAACCGAGCCACGTTTCCTCTGGTATGGCAAGGTACAATTGTCGTTCCGGTTCGATGATTTCCAGGGCAACGTAATAGTCATTAAACTGTCCCATTGCCCGGTGGAATTCATTGATATCGGATGGTCCAGTAAAACTTTTTACCTCCACGGCGATTTTTTCAAGCCCCTTTTCCGCAGCAAAGAGTTTTTCAGCACCGAGATCAACTTCATACCCGATATTGCCGACGTTTAGCGGGAATGGATCATGAGTCACCTTCCAGCCCTCTGATTCAAGTGCATGCCGGACTACGTCGTGGTAAAAATCTTTTGCCATTTGTCCTGCAAATTTATACCCTGTGCCGGTAAAAATATGCATCCCAGTGCAACATAAACAACCTGTTTCAACCCACATCACCATACGGCAGGAGTCCCCCGCCGACTTCCAGGAGGTTTACGCCCTCCACACCGCAGCGTTTGGTGCGGAAAACGAGGCAAAACTGGTTGATCTGCTGCGTACAAGCATGGCTTTTGTCCCGGAACTCGCTTTGGTGGCTACGATCGGCAACAAGTTGGTCGGGCATATTTTGTTTTCAAAAATCAAAATTGCAGACGCGGAGCAGCACGAATGGGAAAGCCTGGCCCTGGCTCCCGTTGCCGTAATCCCCGAATATCAGCGGCAGGGTATCGGCGAGAAACTGATCCGGACAGGACTCGAAAGGGCAAAAGCCCTGCATTTCAAGTCGGTTATCGTTTTGGGGCACGCCCAATACTACCCGAAGTTCGGTTTTGAACCAGCGGACAAGTGGCAGATCAAGGCGCCGTTCGAGGTTCCGGTGGAGGTGTTCATGGCGCTTGAACTGGTTCCCGACGGATTAAAAAACGTGCACGGCACGGTGATCTACCCCAAAGCATTTGAGATGGTGTGAAAAGGGTTTGAAAGCCGGGCCGGCCGACCCCAATCCCGCCAAAAAGTCGTGAAAAAATATTTTTTTGAAAAATTTAGGACATATTTTGAGCAGTTTGTTTCAACAAACGAATTTTCACGCGCCGAAAACCGGCTTGGTTGATAAAAATTAAATTTATGAAAATCAGTTATTTATCAAAATGAACGAACTGAGCAGGACGAATAAGCCCGTTGCCTGTCTCTCAACAAACGCGATTTTTTGTCCTTTGCCACCGGGCGAGTGTCCCGCACTTTTGTATCGTCAATGAAAGACAACGGCGGCGAAACAGAAAGAAGCGGTAAACATTGACCACCAGATTTGTGACTTTTCATGAGATTATACGGGAAACCGCCGCGGCGCAAACGAGCGCTGCGGTTTTTTTTTTGCCCCTGCCTCCCCTACCTTTGCGCCTCAATCGTAAACCGCCCCCGTCGTTTGTAGGACGCGCGGGCACCCGCCTGTTGTATGGGCGGGCTAAACCACTCTTTTTTTATGATCAACATTACCTTTCCCGACGGCAACATTCGTCAGTATGCCGCCGGAACCACCGCCCTCGATGTGGCCAAGTCCATCAGCGAGGGTCTCGCCCGCGTCGTGCTGGCCGCCAAAGTCAACGGCGAAGTGCGCGACCTCACGCGCCCGATCACCGAAGACGCCACCATTGTTTTCCACAAATGGGAGGACAAGGAGGGCAAAACCACGTTCTGGCACTCGTCGGCACACCTGCTGGCCGAGGCCCTGGAGGCGCTTTTCCCGGGCATCAAGTTCGGTATCGGGCCGCCCATCGAAAACGGATTTTACTACGATGTGGACACCGGCGACCGCCCCCTCACCGCCGCCGACATTCCCGCTATCGAACAAAAAATGCTCGAACTGGCCCGCGCTAAATCCGAGTACCGCCGCCGCGAAGTGAGCAAAGCCGAAGCCGTGAAGTATTTCACCGAAAAAGGCGACGAGTATAAACTCGAACTCATCGAAGGGCTGGAAGACGGACAGATCACGTTTTACGAACAAGGCAATTTCGTGGACCTCTGCAAAGGCCCGCACATCCCCAGCACCGAGCCGATCAAGGCCGCCAAAATCCTCAACCTCGCCGGCGCGTACTGGCGCGGCGACGAGAAGCGCAAGCAACTCACCCGCGTGTATGCCATCACGTTCCCCAAACAAAAGGAACTGGACGAGTACATGCACCTGCTGGAGGAGGCCAAAAAACGCGACCACCGCAAACTCGGCCAGGAACTCGAACTGTTCATGTTTTCCGAAAAAGTGGGTCAGGGCCTGCCGATGTGGCTGCCCAAGGGCACGGCCCTGCGCACCCGTCTGGAGGATTTCCTGAAAAAAGAACAGATCAAACGCGGCTACACCCCGGTTATCACCCCGCATATCGGCTCGAAAAACCTGTACGTTACCTCCGGCCACTGGGAGAAATACGGCGAAGACTCGTTCCAGCCCATCCTCACGCCTGCCAAGGATGAAATCTTTTTGCTCAAGCCGATGAACTGCCCGCACCACTGCGAAATCTTCGGCCACCGGCCCCGCTCCTACCGCGAACTGCCGATCCGCATCGCCGAGTTCGGCACCGTGTACCGCTACGAGCAGTCGGGCGAGCTGCACGGCCTCACCCGGGTGCGTGGTTTCACGCAGGACGATGCGCACATTTTCTGCACGGAAGACCAGGTCAAAGAGGAATTCCTCAGCGTGCTCGACCTGACCCGCTACGTGCTGGCCAAAATGGGCTTTGACCAGTTCACGGCCCAGATCAGCCTGCGCGACCCGGAGAACAAAACCAAGTACGTGGGCAGCGAGGAAAACTGGCGCAAAGCCGAGCAAGCCATCATTGACGCCGCAGCGGAAGTGGGCCTGCCCACCGTCACCGCGCTCGGCGAAGCGGCATTTTACGGCCCGAAACTCGACTTCATGGTGAAAGACGCCCTCGGTCGCTCCTGGCAACTCGGCACCATCCAGGTGGACTACAACCTGCCCGAGCGCTTCAACCTGAGCTACGTGGGCGCCGACAACCAGGAGCACCGCCCGGTGATGATTCACCGCGCCCCCTTCGGCAGCATGGAGCGCTTCACCGCCGTGCTCATCGAACACTGCGCGGGCCGTTTCCCGCTCTGGCTCACGCCCGAGCAGTTCGTGGTGCTGCCCGTGTCCGACCGGTTCACGGAATACGCGCATTTGGTGAAACACCAACTCGCCGCCGCCGACCTGCGCGGCGACGTGGACGACCGCAACGAGACCATCGGGCGCAAAATCCGCGACAACGAACTCAAGCGCATTCCATACCTGCTCATTGTGGGCGAAAAAGAAGTGGAAGCCGGTACCGTCAGTGTGCGCAAGCAGGGCGAAGGCGACCAGGGTGCTATGTCCGTGGCTGACTTTGCCGCGATGGTACAGGCGCAACTTTGATTGATTCGATTGATCCGATTATTTCGATTGATTCGATTGCGGCGCGGGAGGCTTGACGGCCTTTCGCGCCGTTTTCAGTTTGGAAAATCTACCTTTACGACCGCTTAAATACGTTCAAACCAAGCACACTCGAACGCCCATGGAGCAACACATCACCCACCTGACAGAACGATTTTTCAATTACCTGCCGACCGTGCTCATGGCGCTGGCGACCCTCGTCATCGGGTTTATCCTCGCCAACACGATTTCCCGTATTGCAGCCAAAGCCCTGCATCGGAACAAGGTGGAACTGACAGTCATTCCGTTTCTGGCGTCCATCATCAACGTGCTGCTGAAAGTCATGGTACTGCTCAGTGCGGCGGGCATGTTCGGCATCCAGACTACCTCGTTCGTGGCGCTGCTCGGCGCCGGCGGCATTGCCATAGGCCTGGCCTTGCAGGGCAGCCTGTCGCACTTTGCCAGCGGCGTACTTCTGCTCACATTCCGCCCCTATCAGGTAGGTGACAAGGTAACTATTGCCGGATTTACCGGTGATGTGGAATCCATCCAGGTGTTCAACACCGTGCTGAAAACGTCGGACAACAAACGCATTATCGTGCCCAACGGCACCGTCACCTCCGGCCCTATTGTCAACATTTCCGGCCAGGGCACGATCCGGGTGGATATGGTCTTCGCCGTAGCCGACGACGAGCATATTGACCGGGTACGGGCCTCTATCCAGCGTGTGGCCGACGCCTGCCCGCTCATTCTGAAAACGCCCCCGGTGGATATTTTAGTCAACAGCCAGGAGGTCGGCGCCATGAAATTCGACGTGCGTCCCTGGTGCGATTCGGCCCACTACTGGGAGGTGTACTACTTCATGCAGGAGAACATCAAAAAACAGTTCGACGCGGAGGGAATACGGGGAGCCAAGCCGAACAAGTAAGCCTCGAAGAAAACTTGTTTTTCCAGGTGCAAGACCTCATTTTTGTACCCTTAAAGCGTGATTATTTATGGAGTGGAAAAAGTACATCACCATAGACCCGGCTATTTGCCACGGACAGGCGGTTGTCAAAGGCACCCGTATCCCGGTATTTGTCATTCTGGATAATTTGGCCGCAGGGGTTGCTGCCGAGGAAATCCTGAAAAGTTATCCAACGCTTTCGGCAGAAGGTATTCGGGCGGCCATTGCTTATGCTGCTGAAATCGCCCGGGAGCGCATCGTCGAAATTCGGGCCTGAGGAGTATGAAATTCAAAATTGACGAAAACCTGCCGACCGAACTGGCGGAAATGCTGAATGATGCCGGGCACGATGCTTCCACAGTTTACCTTCAAAAACTTGATGGCGAGCCTGATAATGTCATTTCCGAGGTTTGCCAAATGGAAGAACGAGCCATTGTTACGCTTGACATAGGATTTTCCAATATCCAAACCTATCCTCCCGCTGAATTCAGTGGTATCATCGTACTTCGGTTAGTCAGACAGGACAAGCACCACGTCGTAGAGGTATTTGAACGACTGATTCCAATGCTGCTTGAGGAAGACTTGGCTGGTAAATTGTGGATCGTGGATGAGTACAGAGTTCGAATCCGGGAGTGACTCTAACACCCTCACCTGTACACCGTCACATCCCCTGCGAACACCTCCACCACACCATCCACAAACTCGACCTCGGCTTGCCAGACGTACACGCCGGGCTGCATCGGCTGGCCTCGGAAGGTACCGTCCCAGCCTATGGACTCGTCGTTGATGGCCATATCCTCGTTCAGGTACAACTGGTTGCCCCAGCGGTCGAAGATGCGCAGCGCGCGCACGATGGTCACGCCGCGCCCGAAGAGCATGAAACGGTCGTTGATCCCGTCGCCGTCGGGCGAAAAGATGTTGGGCGCGTACAGGCTCCGGCGGCGGTTCACTTGTACCACCACGGTCGCCTCTGCCGGGCAGCCGTCCTGGTCGAGAATGCGCAGGCGGTATTGCGTGGGCCGGAACGGCCGCGCCCAGGGTTCCGGACAATCCGTGCACGACAGCCCGTCGGCAGGCGTCCATATCCACTCGGCCACCTGGCTTTGAGGCAGGTTGAGTATCGGCTGGAGTTGGAGGGAATCACCCAGTTCGAGCACCGGCCCCACGGCCAGCGATACCGTCGGCAGGAACGGCGGCGCAATGGCCGCCTGTTGCGCCGTCGTGCAACCCAGCGCATCTGTCACCACCAGATCGTATGGCCCCGGCTGGAGGCTGCTGAAATTCGGCGACACGCCGAAACTCTGCCCGCCGTTGATCGAATACCGGAACGGCGCCTGCCCACCCGTCACCGGGCCGAACACAATGGCTCCGGTGGGAATGTGGCAGTTGGGCTGGGTCAGCGTCGGGTCAAAATCCGGCAGCGGAATTTCCGTGACCTGCACGTTGTCGGTAGCCGTGCAGCCGTTGGCCGGATTGGTTACCGTGAGCAGGTAGGCGCCCGGCGCGTTCACCACCGGTGCGGCAGTGTTGACGCCGCTCACGATATTGCCGCCGGACGCTGCCGTCCATAAAAAATTCATCTGCCCCGGCGTATTGCTGCTACCCGAAAGGGAGACCTGTGGCTGATTGCAGGAAAGTTCCGCCGCCGGGCCGGCATCTGCGTTTGGCGCAGCCAAATCCTGCGTCACCGTGGTGGAGGCCGTCGCGGTGCAGCCGTTTTGCGTGTTGGTGAGCAGCAGGGTGTAGGTTCCGGCGGCGTTAACTTGCGGCGTGAGGCCGGTTTGCCCACCGGCAAAGTTCCCGTTCGCGGTGCTCCAGTTGATCGTAATGTTCGCGCCGCCGCTGGATGCGGATGCGTTCAGCATCACCGTGTCGCGCACGCAGGTGCGCGGCAAGGGCGCTGCGATGACGGCTGTCGGCGGCGTGGTGTTGTTCAGTACGGTCACCGTAGCGGTGGCGGTACAGCCGTTGGCGCCGCTCGTCACGGTGACGGTGTAGGTGGTCGCCTGGGCTACCGTCGGGGTGGCGCCATTGCCGCCGGAGACGATTTGCCCGCCCGACCAGACGAATCCCAATGCCCCCTGCCCCGTCGAGCCGGCAGCACTCAGCGACGCCTGCGGCTGGGCACAGGTGATGGTGGGGGCCGGGCCGGCATTGGCGACCGGCGGAGCGATGTTTTGCGCAACCGTGGCGGTGGCGGTGGCCGTGCAACCGTTTTGCTGGTTTTGCACGGTGAGCAAGTAGGTTCCCGGCGCGCTGACTGTCGGAGTGAGGGTATTTTGCCCGGAAACAAACTGGCCGTTCGTGGTCGTCCAGTTGGCGGAAAAACCGCTTGCCGGCTGGCTGACGGTGCCGTTCAGCGGCACTTGGGTCACCGCGCAGGTGAGCGTTTGCGGCGCAGCCGCAGAAATAACAGGCGCCGTCGTGTTGGAAGCCACCTGCACGGAAGCCGTGGCCGAGCAACCGTTGTTCTGGTCGGTCACGGTGAGCGTGTACGTCCCGGGCTGGTTCAGGGTCGGAAATGGCGTAGTGCCGCCGCCGGTGATGGCACCGCCGGTGGTTTGCCAGGCGTACGAAAAACCTACGCCGGTCGGGGCACCAGAAAGGCTGAGCGATTGCACGGAACAGGTGAGCGTACCGGGGGGAGCAATACTCGTCGGAGGCGGTACGGTATTTTGAAAAACACTGGTTTGCGCCGTAGCGGTGCAGCCGTTCTGGGAGTTGGTGACGGTGAGGGTGTAGTTCCCCGGCGCATTCACCGCAGGCGTGAACGTGTTGCCGCCCGACACGATGTTCCCGCCGCCGGAGGCTGTCCACGCCGGCGTGAAATTGGCGCCGATGCTACCGCTGCCCGGCAGACTCAGTTGTGTGACCGCGCAGGTGAGCGTACCCGGCTGTCCGATGGCTGCTGTGGGCGCCCCGGCGTCGTTTTGCACCAGTACGGTGCTACTTGCCGTGCAGCCATTGTCGAGGTCGGTTACCAGCAAGGTGTATTGCCCGGCAGCGTTCACCACGGGCGTCAGGGTGCCGGCGCCCGACACGATATTGCCGCCTCCGGCGGCGCTCCAGGCAAAAACGGGCGTGCCGTTGGCCGAGCCGCTGCCGCCGAGCGTCAGGCTGCTGACCAGGCAACTCAGCGTGGCCGTCGGCCCGGCATTTGCCGAAGGCAAAATCGTGTTCTGCGCTACGGAAACCGAAGCCGTGTTGGTGCAGCCGTTGGTGGTATTAGTGACCAGCAGCAGGTAATCGCCGGGCTGGTTCACCACCGGGTTCGGTGTGGCGCCGCTCGACACAATGTTGCCGCCGTTGCCCGGCGTCCAGCCGACAGTAATGCCGGGGCCGGGTTCAACCGTGCCTTGCAACGCGGTTTGCGTGAGCGCACAGGTAAGCACGGGTGGCGGCGCAATGGTTGCCAGCGGTGTGGCAATATTTTGGTCAACCGCAGTCGAAAGCGCCGTGGTGCAGCCGTTTTGCGGGTTAGTTACGAGCAAATCGTAGGCGCCGGGTGCATCCACCACAGGCGCCGGGGTGTTTTGTCCCGACACAAATTGCCCGTCGGGCGTGGTCCATTGGTATGTAAAATTCGGTGCGCCGCCGGTAGCCGTCAGTGTGGCCGTCAGTTGGATGCAGGTGAGCAGCGCCGGGTTTGAAAGGACCACGTTCGGCGGTGTTTGATCGGCGGTTACCACCGCGGTATCGGTGGCGGTGCAGCCGTTTTGCGGGTTGGTGACGGTGAGGTTGTAGGTGCCGGGCTGGTCGGTGTTTACGGCGGCGCTGTTCGGGTTTCCGCTGAAGCCACCGTCGGGTGTTTGCCAGGCAAACTGAAAACTTCCCGCCGAGCCGCCGTTTGCCGACAGGCTGAAAACGGGATCGGAGCAGGTGAGCAAACCGTCGGGGCCGGCGTCGGCAGGCGGCGCTGCAGTGTCTTGCATCACGACAACGGAGGTAGTTGCCGTACAGCCGTTGGCTGTGTTCGTGATCGTGAGCGCGTACTGGCCGGGAGCGTTTACTACCGGCGAAGGGCTATTTTGGCCGGAAACGAAATTGCCGCCCGTGGTCGTCCAGGCGAAAGAAAAGTTCGGCCCGGACGAAGAGCCGACTGTGCTGATGGATTGGGTAGGCGATGCGCAGGTGATCGGTCCGGGCACGGTAGCAACGGCTACCGGCGTACCCGTTTCGACGGTTACCTGAGCCGAAACACTGGATGTACAGCCGTTCACGAGGTTGGTGGCCGTGAGGGTGTAGGTGCCGGCGGCGTTTACCACGGGACTGAGTGTGTTTGCTCCGGAAAGAATGTTGCCGCCGTTGGTTGCCGCCCAGAGGTAGGTGAAATTGCCCGCCGGGGAATTGTTTTGCCCCTGCAAGGACAAAGTCGGGTTGGCGCAGGTGAGCGTGTCGGGCAGGTCAATGACGATGTTTGGCGGCGCAATGTTTTGCTGCACAATAGCCTGATCGGTAGCGGTGCAGCCATTGGCCGGGTTGGTCAGCAGGAGCAGGTAGATTCCCGGCGCTCCGGCAACGGGGTTGGGTGTGTCGGCGCCGCTCTGGATGAGGCCGTCGGCGGTTGTCCAGGCGTAGGTGATGCCGGGGAGGTTGCTGGAGCCATTGGCGTTGAGCAGTACGGAAAGGTCGGTACAAGTGAGTGTGTCGGGTGCGTTGGCCACCGCTACGATGGCGTCGGCGTCGGCGGAAACAAGCACGGTGCTGTCGGCGGTGCAGCCGTTGGCGGTGTTGGTGACCAGCAAGGTGTACATGCCTGCAGCATTGACGACGGGCTGGAGCGAGGTGTCGCCGGATACGACGTTGCCGCCGCCCGAGGCGGCCCAAAGGTGGGTGAATCCCGGTCCTTGTGACGAACCTGCGCCGGAAAGGGAAATACTCGGACTTTGGCAGGTGATTGTGTCCGGGGGAGCGATCAATGCAGTAGGCGACAGGGTATCAATCGCCACGATGACCGTATCGCTGCCGAAGCAGAAATTGCTGGTGTCGAGGGCGGTCAGGATGTAGGCGCCGGGCGTCAGTGCGGCGATGTGCAGGAGGCTGGAATCGCCGGAGAAATTGCCGCCATTGGCCGCGAGCCAGGTGGTTTGGGCAGTATTCACGTTCACGCTGCCCGTGAGGGTCAGGGTGTCGGTGGCGCAGTTGAAAATACCCGGCGTGTCAATGGCCACCACCGGCGGGGTCAGGTCGGGCGTGACCAGCACGGTGTCGGCGGCTGCGCAGCCGTTGCTCGTGTTGGTCACGGTCAGGATATAGGTGCCGGGCGCGTTGGCGACGGCTACTTGCGTGTTGGCGCCCGACACGATGTTTCCGCCGTTCTGGGCCGTCCAGGCGTAGGAGATGTTGTTGCCTTGCGAGGAGGCTGTGCCGTCAATCGGGAAATCGGTGGAAAAGCAGTTGAACACCGACAGGCTCGACGTAGCGGAGGCAATGGGCGGGTCGGTAGCGGCGATAACCTGCACCGAGGCTTCGGCGGTGCAGCCGGTCATGGTATTGGTCACGAGCAGGGTGTATTCTCCCGGTTGATCCACGACGGCGGAGGGGTTATTGGTTCCCGACACGAAGTGTCCACCCGGGCCTGCCGTCCACTGGTAGGTGGAAAATGCGGGCTGGCTGGAAAAGCCGAACAGCTGCACCGTGGGGTTTCCGCAGCCCAGCGGCAGGGGTGTGTTGATCCAGGCAAAAAGTTGGTTCGGGTTCTGGATGACGTTGACGGTGGCAGTTTTGGTGCATTCCACGAAACCGTTGTTGTACGTGACGTTCAGCGTGTACGTGCCGGCTGCGTTCACCACCGGGTTGAGGGTGTTTCCGCCCGACACGATGTTCCCGTCCTGGGTTTCCCACTGGTACGTGATGTTCGGGCCGACGCTGGAGCCGAGGCCGGAGAGGTTGATGTTGGCGCCGTCGCACGGGATCAGGGAAACTGCCGGGGAGGCCGCAGCCTGCACATTGACCACAAAAACCTGCACGGTGTCGGTGACGGTACACACGGGGGAAAACACGATGTCGTCGAGGGCGAAGTCGTTGCCGCCCAGTACCGTGTTCTGGTTGACGATGCAGATCGTGGCGGTGCTGCTGCCGCCGCTGTTCCAGAGTTGGTAAAAATTGACCCAGTTGCAGGTGGAGTTGGGGGCATTGAAAATCGGGCCGATGGTGTTGCCGTTGATGGAAAACTGAAGCAAGGCGGGCGAGGCGGCTACCACCGTGGCTACCCAGGCCGAAAAGGCGTATTGGGTGTTGGGCTGCACGTTCACGGTTTGGCACCACACGTTCTGGCCGGGCGTACCGGAGCCGTTGATGACCATCATGTTTCCGCTGCCGGACGTATGGTCGGGGCAGGGCGCAAAACCCGGGTGGTCGTCCTGCGGGTTGGTCAAAACGTCGTACACGCCTTCCGGCACGAGGTTGCCCGGCATATAGATGTAATCGCTGGAAAAACCGGTATTTCCGCTTTCAAAATCGCCGTTCACGATCAGGTTCTGGTTCAAATCCACAGCGCGACCGGTGAGCACGTAGGTTGCATTTCCGGTGACGGTGACGGTGGGGTTGAGCGTATTGGCGCCGCTCATGCCGGTCGTAGGCGACCAGGTGAAATTGAGGAAATCGCCGTCAATGGAGCCGTTCAGTTGTGCAGGCGAGGGCGGCGCACACAGCCACACGTCGTCGCCGGCATTCACGGTGATCGGGCACTGGGCGCGGAGTGGGTTCATTTGGGAAAACAGAGCAACGACAAAACAGAGTAAAAAAAGCGGGCGCATAGGCAGCAAGTCAAGCATTTTGAGCAAACGGAACATGTAGGTTAGGCAAAGGTAGCAGATTTGCTTTTGCTTGTCCGTGTTTCTATGGATTCGGGCGCCGCTCGTATCGTTGCCTTTGCGTGGAAAAGACCGGAAAAGTTTCGCGGTCTGCCGCGTATTCGAATATTTCCTCCAGTGTGTTTTTTTGTGACCTTTGCCGGGTGCAACTCCAACTCGATTTTTTGCAGTTCGAATCCGCCCTTCGAGTCTCCCGGACACCCGAGGGGCGCGTGGTGTTCGACCCGATCCGGCGGAAACACGTGGCGCTCACGCCCGAGGAACTGCTGCGCCAGTTGGTGTTGCTGTACCTGCTGGAAGCCAAAGCCTACCCGGCAAGCCGCATCCGCTCCGAAATCGGTCTGACGCTGAACGGCCTCCCGAGGCGTTGCGACATTGCCGTGTTTGATTCGGCCCTGCAGCCCTGGTTGCTGGTGGAATGCAAGTCGCCCAAAGTGGCGCTCACACAGGCGGCCTTCGAGCAGGTGGCTCGGTATAACCTGCGTTTTCGGGCGCCCTTTCTGGCAGTTACTAACGGCCTGGCGACGTACAGTTGTGCGCTGGATTTCGAGCAGGAAACGTTTGCGTTTTTGCCGGAGTTGCCTGATTATCCGGGGCGGGCAGATGCTTCCACACACTCTGCTGAATAACACCACAATTTACGCCACCGGAGTTGACCAATTTCTGACCGTGCTTGCACAGTTACAGGCGAAAACGACATAGTTACAAGATGAAATGACATAGTTACAAGCTGGGCCTTGACAATGGCGTATCTGAAAAAGTATCTTGCCGACCTGTTTGCGCCGCATGGCGCAGGCAAATGCACTCCCGGCCGGAATGCGTGGGTACAACCGATACGTTCACAAAAAAAATTGTTCAACCATGATTTCGAACGATAATTTCGTCCCTGCCCTGCGGGGGGGGGGCACACCATAGCCAGTAACCCGATTCGGCCGTTTGCCGTTTTTCAAAACCTGATTCTGTTTGTGCTTATGATGCTACCGGCAAGTCGCATACTGGCCCAGTGCGACGTAACAATCCAGCGAAACGCTACCGGCTATTCCTTGGTGGTGGTCACGCCGCAAACCGGCTCGAATTACACCTGGGAGGCAAGCGGCGGGCTTTCCGGCCAGGGGCTTGCCTTCAACGCTCCCTTGGGCGCCGAGGTGGTGGTCTTCCGCGACGGCGCCGAGGCCAACCGGTTTTCTTTTGAAGAAACCGGCGCCTGCGACGATTGGGGGGTGTTCACGTACAGCAATACCGAGGCCTGCAACGGCTGTACGGTCACCTTCCAGCCCAACCAGTTGAATTTTATTGGCCAACACTGGGACTTTGGCGACGGCAATTCCACCAATGACATTGCTCCGACGCACACCTACTCGGCATCAGGCACCTACACGGTGACGCATACGGTGATTATTTTCAACGGCGGCATCAATTTTCAGGTGTTCACCTGCACGCAACAGGTCACGGTAAACTGCGGCGGCTCCACTGTAAAGGAACGGGTAGAGTGTTGCAACCTGATCCTGAACCTGTGTTCTGAAGGTAGCTCCGCCGGTTGCACGCACCTGTGGGAAATCCTGAACAGCAACGGGACGGTATGTCTGACAAGCACCGATCCCAACCCGGAATTCGTGCTGGAAAACCTCAACACTTACACCAACGGAACCATCACGGTGCGGCACACCACCAACTGCGGCGGCAGCGCGAACGTGACGAGTTTCAACCACACCATCCAGAATCAGGGCATCTTCGTGGGCGACGATGTGGATCCGAACAACCCGGTATCCTACCTTGCCGCCACCGGGCCACTGAACAACAACCAGCCGCTGTTCCCCTCGCTTACGGTGAGCGGGCAGGATGTGTATGTGAACTGTATTCTGGAAAACAGCAACCTCCCTTCCGGCTCATCCGTGACTTTTGCAAACTCCGACTTGTGTTTCGCATCGGATGCCGGCCTGAATGTGCGCACGTACATGAATATCAACGGCTCGCTGCTGTACAACGGTTGCTCGCAGGCATGGCGCGGCATCGAAGTATTACCGGGTGGATACCAGATTAACCTGGCCAGTTCTACCCTCCGGGGCGCGGTATTTGCCGTGCATTATCGGGGCCAGAATCAAACGGCGCTGAACATTAATCTGAATCAATTCCGGCAGAACTTCATCGGCTTGTATTCGGAAAGCCCGTTTGGCAGTTTGTCCTTAGTGAAAAACACGTTCAACGGAGGAACCTTGCCCGCATTGGGCGCCACGCCGATCCAGGCAGTTGCCGACGTCACGGGCGGATATTCCCAGTCGGGTTCATTTGCCGGAATCTTTGTGCGCAATGTGCCCGCAGTCAACATAGCCGTGACGTCAAAGGGTAACACAAACACGTTCAACGGCGCCGCCAACGGTATCTACCTGGAAAATACCAATGCGCTGGTGCAATTTGCCACATTTATCGGCCAGACCAAAAACCCGGCCTATATCACCGACAATACCGGGCACGGTATCTACATGCGCCATACCGCAGCGGGCATGCCGGGCACAATGACGGCAAGAGACGGCACCTTTGCTTTGAATGAAACGGGCATACGCGCCGTCAGCGCCGTAGCGAACACACGGGTGTCCGTCGGCACCACCATTGGCCCTAATACCATCAGCGCGCGCATCGGCGTATCGCTGGAGCAACGGCCCGGCGGGCGCTTCGTGAACAGTTTTGCCCAAAACAATACGATCAGCGGAAAGGGCACGGGCATACAGTTCGTCTGCGACCCCACGCCCTTTTCCAGCAACGTCACCATACGCGACAACATCATCACGGCATTGACAGGCGACGGTATCCACCTGACCGGACCCAACCCGGGTGCCCAAAACATTCAGGTCAAAAACAACGACATCACCGTACACCACACTGCAGGCATCAGCGGTATCCACTTGCTCAACTTCAGCGGCGCCCTTGTAGACGAAGACAATAAAATCACCATGTCGAACAGCGCCGTCCGACCCTATCGCGGCATCTGGATAGAGGGCAGCCGCAACTCGGTCATCCAAGGCAACGAGGTGACCGGTACGTTCGCCGCCGGCAACCCCGTGTACGACAACAACGCCGTACACCTCGCCAACAGCACCGACAACCTGATCGCCAACAACCTGTGCCAAAACACCGGCCGCGGCCTGTTCCTGTTCGGCAACTGCATGGCCGCCGACCGCCTGCGCTGCAACACCTTCAAAGGCACCGGATTCGGCATACGCTACACCGACATGAGC
>JAEUUV010000079.1 GCA_016787285.1 Saprospiraceae bacterium
TCCGCCGTGCTCCACGCGTAGGCGGCAAAGTTGCCGCCCACCGTCAGGGTGCCGCTGCTGTTGGTGCAAATGGCCGCCGGTCCGTTGATTGTCGGCGTAGGTAGCGGCTGGGCAGTGGCGGCTAAAGATGCGGTGGCAGTACAGCCGAGCGCGTCGGTTACCGTCACCGCGTAATTTCCGGTAGCATTCACGGTAATATCCGACGTGGTTTCGGTGGTGCTCCACAGGTAGGACACGAAGCCCGGCGTGGCGCTCAGCGCGGTGCTGCTGTTTTCACAAAAGTTCGGATTTCCCGAAACCGCCACCACGGGCGGGTCGGGAATGGTCACGGCCAACTGCCCGGTACCGGTGCAGCCCGAAGCGTCGGTTACCACCACGGTGTACGTGTCGTCGGTTGCCACGGAAATGGTCGGCGTGGTTTCGCCGGTGCTCCACAGGTAGCCGGCAAAACCGGCGCTTGCTTCGAGCGTGATTTGCCCGTTGCAGGCGTAGGGCAGGGCGGAAACGGTGGGTGTTAGTTGGGTGACCACACTCACACTTTGTGCAGTGCTGCCCGTGCAACCGAATACATCGGTCACCGTCACGCCGAAGTTGCCGGCGGTATTGACCGTGATGGACGGCGTGGTTTCCGCCGTGCTCCACGCGTAGGCGGCGAAGTTGCCGCCCACCGTCAGCGTGCCGCTGCTGTTGGTACAGATAGCCGCCGGACCGTTGATTGTCGGCGTAGGTAGCGGCTGGGCAGTGGCGGCTAAAAATGCGGTGGCGGTACATCCGAGCGCGTCGGTTACCGTCACCCCATAGTTCCCGGTGGCATTCACGGTAATACCCGGCGTGGTTTCCGACGTGCTCCACAGGTAAGACACAAAGCCCGGCGTGGCGCTCAGCGCGGTGCTGCTGTTTGCGCAGAAATTTGGATTTCCCGAAACAGCCACCACAGGCGGGTCGGGTACCGTCACGGCCAACTGCCCGGTGCCGGTACAGCCCGAAGCATCGGTCACTACCACCGTGTACGTATTGTCGGTTGCCACGGAAATGCTCGGCGTGGTTTCCCCGGTGCTCCACAGGTAGCCGGCAAAACCGGCGCCCGCTTCGAGCGTGATTTGCCCGTTGCAGGCGTAGGGCAGAGCGGAAACGGTGGGTGTTAGTTGGGTGACCACACTCACACTTTGTGCGGTGCTGCCCGTGCAACCGAAAACATCGGTCACCGTCACGCCAAAGTTGCCGGCGGCATTGACGGTAATGGACGGCGTGGTTTCCGCCGTGCTCCACATGTAGGCGGCGAAATTTCCGCCCACCGTCAGCGTGCCGCTGCTGTTGGTGCAAATGGCCGCGGGGCCGCTGATCTGCGGTGTGGGCAGCGGTTGAGCGGTGGCGCTCAGCGCAGCCGTGGCCGTACAGCCAAGCACGTCGGTCACGGTCACCGTGTAAGTACCGGTGGCATTCACGGTAATATCCGACGTGGTTTCGGTGGTGCTCCACAGGTAGGACACGAAGCCCGGCGTGGCGCTCAGCGCGGTGCTGCTGTTAGCACAAAAATTCGGATTCCCGGAAACCGCCACCACGGGCGGGTCGGGAATGGTCACGGCCAACTGCCCGGTGCCAGTGCAACCCGAAGCGTCGGTGACCAGAACCGTGTACGTGTCATCGGCGGTCACGGAAATGCTCGGCGTGGTTTCACCGGTGCTCCACAGGTAGCCGGCAAAACCGGCGCTTGCTTCGAGCGTGATTTGCCCATTGCAGGCGTAGGGCAGGGCAGAAACGGTGGGTGTTAGTTGGGTGACCACACTCACCGATTGCGCGGTACTGCCCGTGCAACCGAATACATCGGTCACCGTCACGCCGAAGTTGCCGGCGGTATTGACCGTGATGGACGGCGTTGTTTCCGCCGTGCTCCACGAATACGAGGCGAAGTTTCCGCCCACCGACAGGGTGCCGCTGCTGTTGGTGCAGATAGCCGCCGGGCCGCTGATTTGCGGTGTGGGCAGCGGTTGTGCAGTAGCGGTTAAAGATGCCGTAGCCGTACAGCCGAGCGCGTCGGTTACCGTCACCCCGTAGTTCCCGGTGGCATTCACGGTAATATCCGACGTGGTTTCAGTGGTGCTCCACAGGTAGGAAACAAAACCCGGCGTGGCGCTCAGCGCGGTGCTGCTGTTAGCACAAAAGTTCGGATTCCCCGAAACAGCCACCACGGGCGGGTCGGGTATCGTCACGGCCAACTGCCCGGTACCGGTGCAACCCGAAGCGTCGGTGACCAGGACCGTGTACGTGTCATCGGCGGTCACGGAAATGCTCGGCGTGGTTTCGCCGGTGCTCCACAGGTACGTGGCAAAACCTGCATTTGCCTGCAGCGTGATTTGGCCGTCGCAGGCGTAAGGCAGGGCGGATAGCTGCGGGTTGAGTGCTGTGACGACGCTCACGGTTTGGGCTGCCGTTCCGGTGCAGCCAAAGGAATTTGTCACAGTTACGGTGTACGTTCCGGCGGCATTGACCGGAATAGACTGGCTATTTTGCATGTTTGACCAGGCATAACTGGAAAATGCACCCACGGCAGTCAGCGTACCGCTGCTGTTGGCACAAATGGACTGGGGGCCGTCTATGCTGGTGGTCGGCGCCGGATTTACCGCGAGGTCGAACGACGTTTCAGCGGTGCATCCGTAGCCGTCGGTTGCTGTGACGGTGTAGGTGTTGGCCTGATTGACGGTGATGCTTGGCCCAACCTGGTTGTTGGACCACACGTAAATCCCGAATCCGGGTGTTGCCTCCAGCGTGGCACTTGCATTTTGGCAAATCACATTTGGCCCCGAAATACCCACGACAGGCGGGTCGGGAATGTTCACCGCCACTTCGGCTGTGCCGGAACAACCGGTGTTGTCGGTGACTGTCACGGTGTACAGATCGCTGGTGTTTACCGTGATGGTGGAGGTGGTTTCACTGGTGCTCCACAGGTAGGTGCTGAAACCCGTGCCCGCGTCGAGGGTGATTTGTCCGTTGCAGTTGTAGGGCTGCTCGGCGATTTGCGGCTCCAGACTGGAGGAAATGTTGAGCGTTTTCGAAGCGGTACCTGTGCAGCCGTTGGCATCGGTGACGGTCACGGTGTACGTGCCGGCATTACTCACCGTGATTGAATTGGTCGTTTCGGTGGTGCTCCAGAGGTACGAATCGAAGTTGCCCGGTACGCTGAACGTGGCCGAGCCGCCGGCGCAGATGGAATTTGGCCCGGCTATGGTCGGTACGGGATTGGGCACGACCTGCACGGGGAACACATCGGTGGCGGTGCAGCCAAAACCGTCGGTGGCCGTTACGCCGTAGTTGCCGGCGGCATTGACGGTGATGCTGTTTCCGGTTTGGGCGTTCGACCACACGTAAGCGTTCAACCCCGGCGTCGCCGTCAGCACGGTATTGCCGCCCTGGCAGATTTGGCTGTTTCCCGAAATTTCCACCACCGGATCGTCGGGGATGTCGGCAAAAAACGTGTCGGTACCGGTGCAGCCGTTGGCTGCGGTGACGGTGACCGAGTAGTCGTCATCGGCATTCACAGTGATGGGATTGATCGTCTGGTTGGTATTCCAGAGGTAAGTAGAAAAGCCGGGGCCGGCATTCAAAACCAATTGGTCATTGCACTGGTATGGCCCGGCCGTAATGTTGGGCTGCGGCGAAGGCAACACGGTGAGCGTGTGCGCGGCGGTACCCGTGCAGCCGGAAAAATCGGTGACCGTCACCACATAGGTACCCGCGGTGCTCACGGTGATGCTCGGCCCTGTTTCCGCGTTCGACCAGACGTAGGAACCGAAACTGCCCGGCACTTCGAGCGTGGCCGATTCAGTGGAACAGATACTGGCCGGCCCGTTAATGGTGGGTACCGGCGCGGGCAAAATGCTTATGGTAATCGAAGCAGTAGCGGTGCAACCGAATCCGTCGGAAGCGGTGACGGTGTAGATACCGGCGTTGAAAACCGTGATGTTCGGCCCGGTTTGGTTGGTAGACCACACGTAGGCATTCAGGCCCGGCGTGGCTTCCAGCGAACTGTTGTCGCCCTGGCAGAATTCGGTATTGCCCGTGATGGCAACTGCCGGCGGAGCAGGAATTGCAACGACAAAATCATCTGTGCCTGAGCAGCCGTTGGCATCGGTGACGGTAACGGTGTAGGTTCCGTCGGCATTTACGGTGATGGTGCTGCCCGATTGGTTGGTGCTCCAGTTGTACGATGCAAACCCGGTCGGCACGCTCAGGGTGATTTGTCCGTTACAGGCGTATGGCGCGGCGGAAATAATCGGAGTCGGGATGGGGTTTACCGCCAGGGTGAACGAGGCTGTTCCGGTGCAATTGTTTGCGTCGGTAACCGTCACCGTGTACGTGCCGGCGCCGGATACGTCAATGGACTGGGTGGTTTCGCTGGTGCTCCACAAATATTCGGCAAAACTCGGGGTAACCGTCAGGGTCCCGGACTGCCCGTCACAAATGGCCGGCGGGCCGGAAATGGTGGGCGTGGGAGCCGGAGTGCTTGTGACGGCAAATGTGGCCGTATCGGTGCAGCCAAAGGCATCGGTAGCGGTTACGGTGTACGTGCCGGCTGAGTTTACGGTAATCGAGGGGCCGTTTCCGCTCGGACTCCAGGCGTAGTTGGAAAAACCCGGGGTAGCATCAAGCGTACCGGAGCCGTTGGCGCAGATTTGATTGTCGCCGGTAATATCCACCATGGGCGGCGGGGGAATATTGACGTCAATCGTGGCCGTGCCCGAGCAACCGTTGGCGTCGGTTACCGTGAGTCCGTAGGTACCGTCGGCGTTTACCGTAATGGAGTTTCCGGGCTGGTTGGTGCTCCAGTTGTACGATGCAAACCCAGTCGGCACACTCAAGGTAATTTGTCCGTTGCAGGCATACGGCGCGGCGGAAATCACCGGCACGGGGTTGGGGTTTACCGTCAGGGTAAATGTTGCCGTTCCGGTACAGCCGTTGGCATCGGTGACGGTAACGGTATAGGCGCCGGCGCCGGATACGTCAATGGACTGGGTGGTTTCGCTGGTGCTCCACAAATATTCGGCGAAACTCGGGGTAACCGTCAGGGTCCCGGACTGCCCGTCGCAAATGGCCGGCGGGCCGGAAATGGTGGGCGAGGGAGCCGGGTTTTGGGATACCGTGAAGGAATCGGAGTCGGTGCATCCGAAGGCATTGGTTACCGTTACGCTGTAAGTTCCGGCATTGGTTACTGTGATGGATTCGCCATTGCCGCCGGTACTCCAGGAATACAGTAAAAACCCCGGAGTGGCTTGTAGTACGGTGGATTCATTCGCACAGATGATATTATTGCCGGTAATGGTCACAACCGGGTCAGGGGGGGCAATGACCGTAACCGCCGTCGTACCGGTACAGCCGTTTGCATCCGTTACCGTTACTTCATAAGTACCATCGCCATTCGTAAAGATGGTGTCGGTTGTCTGACCGGATGACCAATTGTAGGCTGCGAAGCCGCTTGTTACACTGATGGTGAATGTGCCGTTGCAGTTGTAAAAAGCGGAAGTGATGGCGGGGATGGGCGCCGGGGATTGAGTTACCGTGTACGTGGCAGTGCCCGTACAGCCGGCGCTGTTGGTGACCGTGACGGTATAGGTGCCCGGGCTGTTTACCGTCGTGGATTGGTCTGTGTCATTGTTTGACCACAGGTAGGAATCGAAGTTCTGCGGCACGGTGAGCGTAGTGCTGCCTCCCTCGCAGAACTGGTTGTTTCCGGTGATGGTGGGCTGCGGCGCCGGTACCACATTGAGCGTGACAGAGCCAAGGGTGCAGCCTTGCGCGAACATCTCATCGTTGGAAAAGGGAGAAACGGCAATCAGAATGCCGAGCACGGAGGGTAAACTTATCCTCATGGTTTACAATTGTGGATGTTAGACAGTTATTCGAAAAGCCGGTTTTTTGTTTGGTAAATGTAACAGGAGTATCTCAGTATCGAATTGTTTTATCCGGAGTTGGTTTGTTAAGTTTTGGCATTTGTTCAAAAATGTCATTTTAAGTGTATGAAAATGATAAACACGACAAGTTAATGGGTGATTGACATTCACCTGCGGGTCTTCAAGAAACAACGCCCCGACCCTTGTCAGGATCGAGGCGTTGAAACAATTTTAGCCGGAAGCATGTGCCTAAGGCCCAGTCTGCCGGGTTATTTATTTTCAAAATCCAGCACCAGTTCAAACTCCACGCGGCGGTTTTTGGCCCGTCCGGCGCTGCGTTTGTTGTCGCCGATGGGCTTGGTGTCGCCGAAGCCGGCGGAGCGCAGGCGCTCGGCCTTGATGCCGCGGTACACGAAGTAGTCGTAGCAGGTTTTGGCACGGTCGGTGGACAGCGCGAGGTTGCGTTCAGGCTCACCCACGTTGTCGGTATGGCCGCGGATGTCAAGTTTGTAGTCGGGATATTGCTTCATGATCCCCACGATCTCGTCCAGAATTTTGTACGACGAGGACTTGAGTTCGGTTTTGCCGGTCTCAAACTGCACGTTTTTCATGGCGAACTCGAGTCGCTCTTTCGTCTCTTTTTTCACTTCCGGGCAGCCGTAGTTGGTAGCCGGCCCCACAGAATTCGGGCACTTGTCGAGGTTGTCGGCCACACCGTCGCCGTCGGAGTCGGGGCATCCGTTGAACGGCCCTTTTGCATCCGGGCAGGGGTCTTTGTCGTCGGCTACGCCGTCGCCGTCGCGGTCGGTCACGGGCGGGCAGCCACCGGTGGCAGCCGTTCCGGGTTCGCGCGGGCATTTGTCGTCCTTGTCGGCCACGCCATCAGAGTCGGCATCCGGGCATCCTTTGACCGTACCGGCTTCTGTCGGGCAGTCATCGTCCTTGTCGGCCACGCCGTCGCGGTCGCGATCCGGGCAACCTTTGACCGTACCGGCTTCCGTCGGACAATCATCGTCTTTGTCGGCCACACCGTCTTCGTCTTTGTCGGGACAGCCGTTGGTGGTGGACGCTCCCGGCTGTGTCGGGCAGTCGTCGTTGTCGTCGGCGATACCGTCATTGTCGTAGTCGGGGCAACCGAATGCCGCAGGACGGCCAGGCTTGTCGGGGCACTGGTCGGTAGCGTCGGGTACGCCGTCTTTGTCGCGATCGGACAGTTCCTGCGGTTTGGGTGGGGCCTTGTGCAACAGGTACACGAAGCCTACGCCGAGTTGGATGTTGTCGCGTTTTTCAGCCGAGGCCTTGCGGTACTCCAACTGGGCATTGATGAACGCATACTGGGAAATCCGGAAATTGGCGCCTACGCCGAACGGAAACTGCGCGTGGCCGTTTTCAAACTCTTCCAGTGCGTAGCCGGCACCGGCAAAAGCATAAGGCGACACCTTGGCCTCGCTGCTGATTTTTCCGAGTTGCACGACCAGGTCGAGGCTGCTGGTCACGGTGTTTCCCGTTACGCCGGGCAGTTTGGCGATGCCCATTTTCAGCGGCAAACCGATGTTCAGGAACGGTGCCACATTGCGTACATAGCCGATTTCGAAGCCTTCGCCGAGTTTGAAATCTTCGTCGTTCAGGGTGCCATAGTCAAAGAAATTGAGCTTGGCATAAACGGCGTTTGGATTTTCCCGGTTTTGGGCCGTGGATGCCGTGGGTGTCAGTACCCACAGCGAAAGAAGGAGTAAAAAGGAAAACTTTCTCATTGTGTTGAATTTTTTTTCGGGGTCAAACAAAAAGGATACCAACTAACCTGAATCGGGTAACACCCCGTGCCAATGTTTGCAGCACTATGGTTGTAAGTCGGCTATCTGACCAAATTGGGTGTTGGCCCCTTTTTCATTCCGAAAGAATATGTCCACGCTACGGTGGGTATCCTCCCATTCATCTCGGCCATCGCAGAGCGGACGGATTCCTTCGGAATAACAAATGCAGCCAGCAGCAAAAAAAAACGCCGCCCGGATGTCCGAACGGCGAGTAGTATTTTCAGAAATTTTTTTCAGCCTCATTCTTCGTCATGGTCGGAGCCCCCCCTTAAGCGGTATTTTTCACGTTCAACGGGTTTAAGTTTTTTCTTTTTGTGGGATGTCTGCTGGAGTTCGCGGTCATCCGAGCGGCGGGTGTCTTTTTTGCCTTTTTCCCAGTGTCTCATGGCAAAAGTGCTTTTGTAAAGGTTGTTAGAATTTGGTGAAACAATCGTTTGGCGCTACAAAGCCAACCTTGTCGTGCTAAACAGGCACAAAAATAGGCGGTATCCTGTATTGTGCAACACTGTGATTGTTAAATTTTGGGAAACCTGCTTACAAAATGTGCGACACCTGCCGTGCAGGCTTTTTTTCCACGTTGTCCGTTTGCTTTTCGGCATCGGGCTGACTGATCGGCTGAGCGTTGCCGTTCAGGTGCTTGTTCCGTTTTTCCATAACCATGGAAGCAACCACACCTGCCAGCAACATGACTGCGATGGTCAGCAGCGAAGCGAGTTCTGGAATGTGTATATGCTGTGGCAGAAGCAACATTTTCACCCCGATGAACGATAAAATGCCGATCATACTGTATTTCAGGTAGGTAAAGCGGTCCAGAATATTGGACAACACGAAGTACATGGACCGAAGGCCCAGTATGGCGAAAATGTTGGAGGAGAATACGAGGAACGGATCGGTAGTAATGGAAAACACGGCCGGCACCGAATCGAAGGCAAACATGATGTCGGTGGTTTCCACCACAAGAAGCGCCACAAACATAGGAGTGACGGCCCTGCGTCCATTTTCCCAGGTGAAGAAATTTCCACCGTCGTAGCGTTTGCTCACCGGGTAAAACCTGCGGATAAACCGGACGATGCCGTGGTCGCTAATATCTTCCTCCGCGTCGCCTTGCCGCCACATTTTGTAGGCCGACCACAGCAGCAGAGCACCAAAAAAGTAGAACAGCCAGGTGAAATAATGCACCAGCGCAAGGCCCGCCCCGATCAGGATTCCGCGAAAAACCAGTACGCCGAGAATGCCCCAGAACAGGATGCGGTGTTGGTACATTTTGGGTACGCGGAACTGAACGAACACCAGCGCCATAACGAACAGGTTGTCCACACTGAGCGCTTCTTCGAGCAGATAGCCGGTCAGGTATTTCAAGGCAGCCTCCCGCCCACCCATCGGCTCATGGGCCGAAAGACCAAGGCCGAGCCATTTGTATTCGTACGCAAAGTAGATAAAAACGTTAAAAAGCAGGGCCAGACTCACCCAGATGATGGTGCTGAACAAGGCTTCGCGTGCGGTGGGAGCATGGGCGGTTCGGTTGAAAACGCCAAGGTCGAGCAGCATCAGTAACAATACCAAAGTCACAAAGCCACCCCAAATATATGGTTCCATATTTTTTATGCATCAGTTTGACGGCGCAAAGGTAGGCCATCAAAAATTACGGTTTTGACAATTGTGTACAGCGTCGTTCTCAGGACAATGCCGGATATTTATGCCCGCTTTACACGAACTGCCTGTTGGACGCGGCATAGAACAAACAGCTGCGCTTTCCGTTGTGAAAATTTTTCCGGGAGCGTATTGCGTCCGATGAGCCGTTCTCTTTTTTCGATTAAACCTGCCGTGTTGATTATGCGAACTCTACTTGTTATTGCCTGCTGGCTTGGCTGTTTTGCCCTTGCGCCGGCCTTTTCCCAAAATAACCAACCCGTCCGTTTCGATTGGGGACCGGAGTTTTTCCCCGAAAATTTTCAGACGATCCGGAAGAATCCCGCCGTATCGCCGGACGAACTTGTCCTGGGCTACTACTTCCGGTACATCCAGTGCGCCGAAATCCCGTCGGCACGCCTGCGTACCGAAGCCGAAAGCGCCGGACTCCGGTTCATTGGTTATGTGTCGTTTGGCGCATATCTGGTTGCCATTCCGGAAAATTTCGACCTGAATCGTCTGGCGCCGCTCGGCGTACGCAGCGTAGTGCCGGTGCGATCCGAGTGGAAACTGGCCAGAAGCCTGCGCGAGAAGCCCTGGGGCGAATGGGCCGTGCAGGGCGACATGGTCGAAGTATACCTGCAACTTTACCCGCAAATCCGCATCCCCGACGGAGCGGAAATGTGCCGAAGCCGCGGCATCACGGTGGTGGAAGAAGGCAACCAGAACGGTATGCTGCATGTGCGGTTGCGCAAAGACGCCCTTGCGGCTACGGCGGCTCTGCCCTTCGTGCGTACCCTCGAGCTGTTGCCGGCGCCGCCAAAACCCGACGATACCGGCGGCCGCGCCCTGCACCGAGCCAACCTGCTCGACGTGGATCATCCTTCGGGCAACAAATACGACGGCACCGGCGTAGCCGTGCTCGTGCGCGACGACGGCCCGCTTGGCCCGCACATTGACTTTCAGGGCCGGAATACCGACATTTTCAGCGCCAACGACGTGTTCGACAGCAACCACGGCGACGGTGTGGCGGGAATTCTTGCCGGAGCCGGCAACCTCGACCCGAATATGCGCGGTATGGCTACGGGTGCGAAAATTTTTACGATTCGCTACCAGTCCAATTTTCAGGACAACACCATGGACCTGCACTACGATGAAAACGTGACAATTACCAATTCCTCCTACGCGGAAGACTGCAACGAGGGCTACACGACCAACACGCAGACCGTCGAAACACAACTTTTTGAAAATCCGACGCTGATGCATGTGTTTTCTGCAGGAAATGCCGGCACGAGCAACTGCGGTTATGGCGCAGGAGCTACCTGGGGCAACATCACCGGCGGACACAAAATGGCGAAAAATGCCCTGGCCGTAGCCAACCTGCTGCCCGATGCCACATTAGTGAACAGCTCCAGCCGCGGCCCCGCCCACGACGGGCGCCTCAAACCCGACATTTCCGCCAACGGAAACGGTCAAAGTTCTACGGATTACAACAACCTCTACCGGGTGTTCAGCGGCACCTCTGCCGCTGCGCCCGGCATAGCCGGCTGCATGGCTCAACTCACGCAGGCATACAAGGAAACACACAGCGGCGAGCAACCCGCCGCCGCCCTGCTGAAAGCGGCCATGCTCAATACCGCCAACGACCTCGGCAATACCGGCCCCGACTTCCGATTCGGCTGGGGACACGTGAATGCCTGGCGCGCACACCAACTTTTGTCCAATAATCGCTGGCAGGAATATTATGCCGAACAAGGCAGTCAGGGACTACACGCCATACCCATTCCTCCCGGTACCCGGCAAGCCCGAATCATGCTGTACTGGTCGGATCCGCCTGCAAACGTAGGTGCAGCGCGTGCGCTCGTCAACGACCTCGACCTGGAGGTAGTAGCCCCCGACGGCAGCACGGTGCATCTGCCCTGGAAACTCGACCCCACGCCCGACCCGACCATTCTGAACACCCCTGCCGGAAAAGGGCGCGATTCGCTCAACAACGTGGAGCAGGTGGCGATCAACGACCCGGCGCCGGGCATTTACACCGTACGAGTGCGCGGGCAGGAAGTGCCGATGGGGCCACAGCCGTACTTCATCGTTTGGGAATTTTACGACGACGGCGTCAAACTCACCTATCCGGCCGGCGGCGAGGGCCTCGTGCCCGGCGAAGTTTGCCGAATCCAGTGGGACGCCCTGGGCAATGACGGAAATTTTACGCTGCAATATTCCCCCGACAACGGCGCGCTCTGGGCGCAAATCGGCACCCCGGCAGGCGATGTCCGTATGTTCGACTGGACGGTGCCCAACACCGTGAACGGACGTATTCGCGTGCAAATCAACCGTGGCGGCCAACGAGATAGCACCGATTTCCCGCTGACGATTGCACCGGTGCCCGCGAATTTGCAGGTGAAACAGGTTTGTCCCGATTCGATGACGGTAGCCTGGTCGCGCGTGAGCGACACCTTGCGCTACGACGTGTATTTGCTCGGCGACAAGTACATGGAAATTGTGGGGAATACCGCCGACACCTTGTTCACCTTGCCGATCCAAAACGCGGGTCGGGAGCAGTGGTTTTCCGTTCGGGCAGCCGGCACGGCCGGGCTGGCCGGGCGGCGCGCCATCGCAACGTCCTGGGCGGGTGGCCTCAAGGAGTGTCAACAGCCGGATGACCTGGCGCTGAAAAATGTGCTTGGGCCTACGGTGACCGACATATCATCCACAGTATCGTGCAGCCCGATTCCGGCCACCGTTTCCATCCAGGTCGCCAACGAGGGGCTGAATCCGGTTAGTGGAGCAGTGGCGAATTACCAGTTGAACAACGCCCCGGTTGTCACCGAACCCTTGCCCGATCTGGCGCCGAATACAAGTCTGGATTTCACGTTTACTCAACCGATACTGTTCACCCAGAACGGACAAAATACGTTGCGGGTCTGGTTTACCTACGGAGCGGAGGATGTTTTTTTCAACGACACTATCGTACAGAGGTACACAGCGATTGTTGAATCCACAAATCAATTTTTTTCCGAAGGTTTTCAGATTCCGATTTTTCCGCCTCAGGGCTGGGCGGTGGGAAATCCGGACGGCAACATCACCTGGGACCGAACGGCGTCCAACGTGACCGGTCCCGGCGGCCAGGGTACCCGCGCCACCTTTCTAAACTGCCTGAATTACTCTTTGCAAGGCGAAGAGGACTATCTGTACCTGCCGCCGATCAACCTGAACAACTTGCCAAATCCGGGCATTCTGTTTGACCTGGCGCACGCCAATTACGACTCGGACTACTACGACAGCCTGCGCGTGGAGGTGTTTGCCAACTGCGATCTGAATAGCATACCGGTGACGGTTTGGGGTAAAGGCGGCCCTGCCCTGGCCACAAGGCCACCGCTTTCTTCTTCATTTTCCCCCACCAATGCCGGTGAGTGGCGTAAGGAGGGATTCTCGCTCAAGGATTTTGAAGGGCAAACGGTCATCGTGCGTTTTGCCTCGGTGAATGACTACGGCAATAACATTTTTTTGGACAACATCGCCCTTGTGGAGTATGCGTTGCCACAACCCGTGGCTTCGATAGTGTCGTCGGCGGACACCCTGTGCCGGCTGGATACCATCCTGTTCAGTTCCGCATCGGTTGGCTCCAATACCACGTACAACTGGACCTTCGGCGCAAGCGCCCAACCGGCCACTGCCGCCGGCATCGGGCCGCATGCAGTGCGCTACCTGACGGGCGGAGACAAGTCGGTGCGCCTCATCGTCAGCAATGCCCTGGGGTCGGACACCGCTTTTTACACGGTTCCGGTGCTGGGACTGGCGTCGGCCAATTTTACCTGGACGACCAACTCCGCTACGGTGACTTTTGCCAACACCAGCACTAACGCGCAAGCCTACCTGTGGGATTTTGGCGACGGAAACACCAGCACGGCGCCCAATCCGGTGCACAGCTACGCCGCGCCGGGAAATTACACCGTGACCCTGACGGCCACCAACTCGTGCAGCACCATGTCGAGCACGCGGACACAAAATGTCAATCTGACGTTTGTCGGCACCGAAGTGCCGGACGGGATCAGCATGGCACGGGTTCAGCCCAATCCTACTTCGGGAGATTTCAGTGTCGAGTTGTCTGCTACGTCGGCCCTCCCCTTGCAAGTTCGCCTGTATGATGCGCGAGGGAAATTGATAAAAACGGTACAAACAGCGCTGCAAAGCGGAACCATGCGGATACCCTTCGAGGGGCTGGACTTGCCCGCCGGGATGTATCAGGTTCACATTCAAACCAGCATGGGCCTGCGAACGTTGAGCGTGGCCGTGCAATGAACCGGCAGGTTTTGACAACCACTTCCTGCGTATGCTGTTGTGGGGGTTCAAGTACCGATTTGATTTTCAGGGAGTACACTCTACTCATCGTTCATCACTCATAGCTCATCGCTATAACAAACATGAATTACCGCTTATTTGGAACATCCGGCCTGCGCGTTTCCGAACTCTGTCTGGGCACCATGACCTTCGGGCTTGAATGGGGCTGGGGCGCCGACAAGGACGAGAGCCGCAAAATTTTTGATACCTACGCCGATGCCGGCGGCAATTTCGTGGACACGGCCAACCGCTACACGGAAGGCACCAGCGAGCGCTGGCTTGGTGAGTTTGTAAAAAGCGACCGCCACCATTTTGTGGTGGCTACCAAGTACACCCTGCGCGACCAGACCGGCGACCCAAACCGGGCAGGCAACCACCGCAAAAACATGATGCGTTCCGTGGAAGAAAGCCTGCGGCGGCTCGACACCGATTTTATTGACCTCTTCTGGGTGCATGCCTGGGACGGCATGACGCCGGTGGACGAAGTGTTGCGCGGTCTGGACGACCTCGTGCGGAGCGGCAAAGTGCACTACATCGGTATCTCGGATACGCCGGCGTGGGTAGTGAGCCAAGCCAATACCATGGCCGAACTGCGCGGCTGGACGTCGTTTGCGGGCCTGCAAATCGAGTACTCGTTGCTTCAGCGCGCACCCGAACGCGATTTGCTGCCGATGGCCAAACATTTCGGCATGGCCGTGACGCCCTGGGGGGCTATCGGCGGCGGCGCCCTCACCGGCAAATACCTCAAGGGCGAAGCGGGCAGGGTTGTGGAAGCCAGCGCCCGCCGGAGCGCCCGCGCCAATGCCATTGCTGCCGTGGTCGTCGAACAAGCCGAAAAACTTGGCGTGCCGCCCGTGCAACTGGCCATCAACTGGACGCGGCAAAAATATGCCGGCATCACGGCCATACCGATTGTGGGCGCACGTACGGCGGCACAACTGCAGGACTCGCTGGGCTGCCTGAGTTTTGAGATTCCGGAAGCCTCTATGCAGGCTCTTCATGCGGCCAGCGCCATCGAACTGGGATTTCCGCACGAATTTCTAGCTTCCGATAACATCCGGGAACTGATCTTTGGCGGTCAATACCAAAACATTATCCGATAACCCGTCGGAATTGAGGAACCAGTAACCCTCCAACCAACAACCTTCCAACCTGAAAAAAACATGCCTTTCAGCGACATTGACAACATGCCCATTTCCTGGGCCGACCACGAAGACATCGCCATGAAACTTTATGAGCGTTTTGGCGACGACTTCGATGAAAGCAAAATTTACCGCATCCGCTTCACCGACCTGATCGAATGGGTGTTGGAAATCCCCAACTTCGAAGGCCTGCGCGATGACTGCAACGAAGCACACCTGGAGCAAATCCAGGCCAAATGGGTTTACGAATGGAGAGACAACAACCGTTAGTGCCGGCAGATCAAATACCGGCTTCATCGCCGGAAACAAGTGTCGAACTGGTACACCTGTTTGACAAATTCCAGGCCGTGCGGGCGTTTATCCTGGACGTGGACGGGGTCCTGACCGACAACTCCGTACACGTCACGGAAAGCGGCGAGCAACTCCGACGCATGAGTATCCGCGACGGACTGGGCCTGAAGATTGCCCTGAAAAACGGATTTCAGGTGTGCATCATTACCGGCGGGCGTTCGCAGGGCGTTGTCAAGCGCCTGGCCGGACTCGGCATTGAGCACGTGTATTCGGGTGTGGAAGACAAGTGGCCGGTTTTTCAGCAATTTTTGCGCACATTCAACCTGAAGGCAAGCGAAATCTGCTACATGGGCGATGATTTGCCCGACCTGCAGATTCTGCAAAAAGTCGGCTTGTCGGCCTGCCCTGCCGACGCCGTGGCGGAAATCCGTTCGACGGTGGATTACATTTCACCCCTTGCCGGCGGCTCGGGCTGTGTGCGGGATGTGGTGGAAAAAGTGCTGAAAACGCAGGACAAGTGGCTGGGATTTGTACCGGCTGCTACGTGACGATCATTCGTGATTCTGCGTGTCTTGTTTCTTATAAACAGGCATGTACCTTTGTAAAAAATTGGACAGATGCAATACGAGCAATTTATCGAGATCAACCCGAATATCCGATTCGGCAAGCCATGCATTAAAGGCACACGAATCACGGTTCAGGATGTTCTGGAAATGTTGGCAGGAGGTATGTCATTCGAGGATATTCTGATTGATTTTCCCCAGTTGGACATGGAAAAAATTCGTGCTGCACTGGCATTTGCTGCTTCTCGTGAGCGGAAAGTAAAAATGGTGGCAGCATAAGTTCTATGAAACTTCTGATTGACGCCAATCTCTCGTTTCGCCTGGTAAAGAAACTTGAGCACATTTTTCAGAAATTCAGGAGTTCGTCGAAGATGAGGAGCAGAGTATTTTGGAAATTTTTGAGCCTTGATCTTCTGCCGGTCAACGCTTCTGCTTTTCCAATGCTTTCTTCTTCTCCTTTTCCAGTTTCCGGAAATACCCCCGGAGCAAAAAGTTGTGTTTCAGTGCTTCCATGTCTTCGCTGAAACGCCCGGTACCCACCTCGATATTTTCCAGAATAGCCCGCACACGGGCTGCGGCGCTGGAGTCCCGCAGCAGCAGATGTGCCGTGCCCGGCCCCTCCTGAATATCCGCCTGAACGCTGCTCACCATGCCGGCCATATTCTGCACCAGTGTGTCCATGGATTGCACCAATTGGCCGGCCTGACTTTCCACGGCTTGCAGTTTGCAGGCTGCCTGATTCAGTTCATACGCCAGTGTGGTGTCGCGGAGCAGGGCGCCCACAGTGCCCTCGCCGTTCCGGACGTCGCGCATCACCGTTTGCAAATCCGTTGCTGTAGCCGATGCCGCAGCCGTAGTCTGGCGCAGGTTGACCAAAGCGGCTTTCAGGTTGTGTGACAGGCCGACGTCGTCAAGCAAGCCGGCCAATGCAGCGCTTTTGTTGATCCGGTCAATGGTCTGGATCAGGCCCTCGGAAATTTCGAGCACGTTGCGGTTGGTCTGGTCGAGGGTGTGCAGCATTTCGGACGTGCTCACATCTTTTTCAGACTGGATCACATCGCCCGGTTCGATCAGCGGAGCCGGTTCTTTCGAGGGTAGCAGGTTGACCACGCGGTTGCCCACCAGCCCGTCGGTACCAATGGCAGCCACGGTGTTTTTGCGCACCACCTGGCGCATGTTATCGTCGAGTCGCAAAGCGACTTCCACGAGGGTGTCGTTCACCAGCGTGACCGATTCGACCACACCAACCACGATGCCCGATACCCGGACGTTGCCGCCGGGCGTCAGGCCATTGACGTTTTCGAAGCGGGCAGTCACCAAAAAACGATTGGAAAAAAGGCTCTGGTCTTTGCCCAGCATGTACAAAAACGCAATGAGCAGCGCCAGGCCGGCCAGGACAAAAATGCCCAGTTTGATGTTGTCGGAAGTGCGATTGGCCATGGTATTTCAGTCAAAAAATGCGCGAATGTTCGGGTCTTTGGAGGTACTCAGTTCCTGATAGGTGCCGGTTGCGCAGCATTTACCTTCCAGCAGGATGGCGATGCGTTCGGCGGCGTGCCGGGCCAGTTTCATATCGTGCGAAATCACCAGCGCGGAGGTTTGGTACTCGTGTTGTACCGCCTTGATAAGTTCGATTATTTCCATGCCGGTGATCGCGTCAAGGCCGGTGGTGGGTTCGTCGTACAGGATGATGTCGGGTTTGAGGATAAGCGTGCGGGCCAGCGCGATGCGTTTGCGCATACCACCCGACAATTCAGCGGGCATCATGTCCACGGTATGCGCCAGACCCACACTCGTCAGCACCTTGTGTACCAGGTCATTCACCTCGTTTTGTTCCACGTTCATCCAGTGCCGGCGCAGGGGAAATTCGAGATTTTCCCGCACGGTCATGGAGTCGTACAGGGCATTGCTCTGAAACAAAAAACCCACACGGGCGCGCAGTTGATCCAGTTCCATATACGTCAGGTCGGGTACGTTTTGTCCCAGCACCACGATACGCCCGGCATCGGGGCGCAGCAGTCCGATGATGCACTTGATGAGCACGGATTTACCCGAACCGGACTTGCCCAGCACCACGAGGTTTTCGCCCCGGTAAAGCGTCAGGTCAAAATGATCAAGCACCACATTGGCGCCGAAGGCCTTGCAAAGGCCTTCCACTTCGATCACCGGTTCGTTGTTTTTCATGGTGTTATCAAATTTTCCAGATCAGCGCCGCCACCTGTACCGCCAGCAGATCGAGGATAAAAATCAGTACCGAGGCCATGACCACCGCCGAGTTGGCCGAACGGCCTACGCCTTCGGTGCCTTTGGTGGAATAGTAGCCCTTGTAACAGCCCACAATACCCACGGCAAAGCCGAAAAAGAAGGTTTTGATGATGGCCGGAATGGCATCGTAGTAGTCCAGATTGTCCAGCACTTGCTCCATAAACAGCCGGAAACTCAGCACTTCGTACATGTTCACCCCGAGGTACGAACCGTACAGGGAAATAGCGTCGGCCAGAATGACAAGCACCGGCAGCATGAGCGTGGCGGCCAGTGTGCGCGTCACTACGAGGTATTTGAAGGGGTTGGTTCCGGATACCTCCATGGCGTCAATTTGTTCGGTAACGCGCATCGAACCAAGTTCGGCGCCAATGCTGGAGCCGATTTTTCCGGCAAAAATCAGCCCCGTGATGACCGGTCCGATCTCCCGGATGATGGCGATGCACACCATAGCGGGAATCATTTTTTCCACCCCGTAGCGCACCATGCTCGGGCGGAGTTGCATAGTCATCACCAAGCCCATGATGAATGCCGTCAGCCCTACCAGCGACAGCGATTTGTATCCGATCACAAAACACTGGCGCACCAGTTCCTCCCACTCGTACCGCGGGCGGAAGGCTTCCCGGAAAAAACGCGCTGTGAACCGCGATAGCGCGCCGACCTCCTGAAAAAACGATGCCCGAAACACGCCGAAACGCATAGTGTCATGCTTGAGTAAGGATAAGAACCAAACGACTTTTTTGGGTTGCCGTAAAGGTAACACAAGCCATTCCAACCAGACAAGGTACATTTGTCACCCACAACTATGCAGCCAATCAGTACATTAATTCTCTGCTTCCTTTTTCTGTCGAGCGCAGCAGGCCAACCACCAGCCGCCAATAATCGCCCGATCCGCCTTGTGGTCATCGGGTCCTCCACCGCAGCCGGCGTGGGCGCCCGCCCGGTGGACAGTTCCTGGGTGAACCGCTACAACATGTATTTGAAAACGCTGCATCCGCGTTCGCAGGTCGTCAACCTCGCCAAAAGCGGCTACCAGACCTGGCAGCTCCTGCCGACCGGGTACCGCACGCCACCCGGTCGCAACCTGCCCGATACCTTGCGCAACATCAGCGCCGCCCTTGCACTTCGCCCGGATGCCGTCATCGTAAACCTGCCCTCCAACGATGCATCCGCCGGATACCCGGCCCGGGAACAACTCGAAAATTTTGAAATTATCGCGTTCTGTGCCTGGGCAGCAGATGTCCCCCTGTGGATTACCACGGTGCAACCGCGCAATTTCGACACCCTGAAAATTCAAATCCAGTATCAGGTACTTCAGGCCATGAACAAACGCTTTGGCGATCTGGTGATCAACTTCTGGGAAGGACTTGACGCCGGCAACGGAACCGTACATCCGCGCTACGATTCGGGCGACGGCATCCACCTGAACAACGGCGGGCATGCCCTCCTGTACGAGCGCATGGTGGCGAAAAACATACCCGAATTGCTGGCCCAACGCCGCGCCAACCGCTATGCCCTCGACGGCCGCTGGGCACACATATTGCCCCTGAGCGACAACCTGATGCGGCACCCGCCCCTGCTCACCAAACTGCTGCCTACAGTGCTTCTGCAGGCGGAGCAACCTATGGACGGCGTCTCCGTAGAGGTGTTCGACCCCAACGGCAGGCTCCTGCGCAGGCAAACACTCAACCTGCCGCACGTGCTTCCGGCCGACTTCGGGCAGGCAGGCGTGTACCGTATTCAGCTGCGCAAGGGCGCCTGGGGCAAAACAATCCGCTGGGTAAAGATTTAACCCAATACAATGATGTACTTTCGCCGCCGACCATGAATATTCCCGCTGATTTACTTCGCGAGTATGGCGCTGTGCTAAAAAACTACCGCCGCCGGGACGAAATTTTCCGCGAGCGGCAGGTGGCGTTTTACTATTTCCAGATCGAGGCCGGCCTGGTAAAAATGGTCAACCACGGCGAAGAACACGACCTGATTCAGGGCATTTTCACCGAAGGCGAAAGTTTCGGTGAGCCGCCCATGCTGGGTGAGTTTCCCTACCCGGCATCGGCATGCGCCATTACCGATACGCAATTGTTAGCGCTTCCGCGCAAACACTTCGTGGAACTGCTCCGCGCCAACTTCGATATTCACCTGAAATTTACCATGCACATTTGCCGACGGGTGCAGTACAAATCCGAGTTGCTCAAAGCGCTGAACCTCAGTCAACCGGAGGAACGTATCCTGGCAGTGATTGACCTGCTCAAAGGCAAACTTTCGCGGGACACTTACGGGCAGGACGGGCACTTTCTTGTACCCGTCACCCGGCAGGAAATTGCCGACATGACCGGTCTTCGGGTGGAAACGGTCATCCGGAAAGTCGGTTTGCTGGAAGAGCAGGGGAGGTTGATTGTCTCCGACCGCAAGATTTTACGCGCGTATGAGGGGTGAGGTGCTGCCGCTTGCGAGTCAATGGCAACGCGGAGAACACGGATTTTTCGGATGCCCGCAGATTTTTCCGAGCGCGGCAACAATGGCAACGCAGAGGACACGGATTTTTCGGATTGCCACGGATTTTTTTAAATCTGCGGGCATCCGTTTGATCCGCGTACTCCGCGTTGCCATTGTTGCCGCGAGGGGAATCCTCAGCCTCCGCGATGCCATTGTTGCCGCGCTGTGTCCAATCCCGCCACAACGCGTATTTTTGCCGCCCACCGCACCCAACCTGCACCCATGTCCGACAAACAACCCGCCCTGCTCTGGCAACCCGACGCCGATACACGCCGCAACGCCCACCTGCAACACTACCTGAACTGGTTGGCCGAAAAAAAAGGTCTGACATTCCCCGACTACCATGCCCTTTGGCAGTGGTCTACCGACCATCCCGGTCAGTTTTGGGAAACGGTGTGGCAGTTTTTTCAGGTGATCGCTCATGCCCCGTACAGGCAGGTGTTGTCCGGCGGGAAAATGCCCGGAGCGCGCTGGTTCGAGGGGGCTATGCTGAACTACGCCGAGCATATTTTCCGGATGAAAAACGCCGACCGCCCGGCGCTGCTGTTCCAGAGCGAACGCCAGGGCCTGAGCGACATGTCGTGGGCCGAACTGGAGCGCCAAACCGCCGCTATGGCGCATTTTCTGCGCGAAGCGGGCGTCCGGCGCGGCGATCGCGTAGCGGCGTTTCTGCCCAATAGCCCGCACGCCGTGGTGGCGGTTCTGGCTGCCATGAGCATCGGTGCGGTGTGGTCGAGTTGCTCGCCCGATTTTGGCGCCGGCAGCGTGGCCGACCGTTTCGTGCAGATCGAGCCCAAGGTGCTTCTGGTGGTGGACGGTTATACCTACGGCGGCAAACCCTTCGATAAACGCGGCACCGTGCGCGAAATCTGCGACCTGCTGCCCACGCTCCAAAAAGTGGTATTCATTCCGTATCTCGATGAAAACGCCCGCCCCGACGGACTGCCCAACGCCGTGCTCTGGGATGATATCATGCGCCCGCAAGCATCCGGGCCGCTTCGGTTTGAGGCCCTGCCCTTCGATCACCCGATCTGGGTGCTATACTCTTCCGGCACCACGGGCGTTCCCAAGGCCATCACGCACTCGCACGGCGGCAACCTCCTGGAGCACCTGAAATACCTGCATTTTCACAACGATGTACATGCCGGCGAGCGCTTCTTCTGGTTTTCCACCACCGGCTGGATGATGTGGAATTTCACGGTGGCCTCCCTGCTAACCGGCGCTACGGCGGTGTTGTACGACGGCAGCCCCGGCTACCCCTCGCTGAATGTGCTGTGGGAGATGGCTGAAAAAGCCCGCATCACGCACTTCGGTACCAGCGCGCCGTTTCTCGTGAGTTGTATGAAAGCCGGGCTTTCGCCCAAAAACACGTACAACCTCTCGGGCTTGCGCAGCATCGGCTCCACCGGTTCGCCGCTGCCGCCGGAGGCCTTCGGCTGGGTGTACGAGCACCTGAAAAACGACGTGTGGCTGTCGTCCATGGCCGGCGGCACGGACGTGTGTACGGCCTGGGTGGGCGGTAATCCGCTGTTGCCGGTGTATCAGGGCGAAATCCAGTGCCGCTGCCTCGGCTGCGCGATGGAAAGTTGGGACGAAGAAGGCCGCTCCGTGCCGCCCGGCGAGGTGGGGGAAATGGTCGTGTGCAAACCCATGCCCTGCATGCCCGTGTTTTTCTGGAACGACCCCGACGGCGAGAAGTACCGATCCAGTTACTTCGAACACTACCCCGGCGCGTGGCGGCATGGCGACTGGCTGTGCATCACCCCCCGCGAATCGCTCGTCATCCTGGGCCGATCCGACGCCACACTCAACCGGCAGGGCGTGCGCATCGGTACTGCGGAAATTTACCGGGCGGTGGACAAAATTCCGGAAGTCCGCGACTCGCTGATCGTCAATATTGAACGCCCCGACGGCTCCGACTGGATGCCGCTGTTCGTGGCTATGGCGCCGGGCGCGGCGCTGACCGACGAGGTAAAAACCCGCATCCGCCAAACCCTGCGCACCGACTACAGCCCGCGCCACGTGCCCGACGAGATCATCGAGGCGCCGGACATTCCGTACACCATTTCCGGAAAAAAGATGGAAACGCCCGTGAAGAAAATTCTCCAGCGCAAGCCGCTTGATAAGGCGTACAACTCGGACTCCATGAAAAACCCGGAGGCGATGGCGTTTTTTCTGGAATACGCGATAGCGGTTTAGCGGCACTAGTCACGGATGCCACGGATGGGACACACAGTTTTTTTGCCGTAGCTGCCCCACATCACCGCACACCATGCACCCACCCACCCTCACGACTACCCTACTCCGCCGCCTCGTCGGCATCCGTATTCAAACCAGCCTCGCCGAAAACCGCGCTGCCGAACTGTGACGCAACTTCCGCTCGCGGGTAGCCGGAATTCACAACCGCATTGGCGCCGACTTCTTCGATGTCAAACGCTACGGCCCGGAAATGACCAACGGACAATTTTCGCACATGACGTTTTTTGAAAAATGGGCAGCGGTGGAGGTAGCGGACTTTGGCCACACCCCGCCCGGCATGTCCCCCCTCGACGTGCCCGGTGGACTATATGCGGTGTTCGTCCACCACGGCCCGGCCAGCGAATTTCGCCACACCTACCAGAATATTTTCGGAACCTGACTGCCCGCTTCCAGGTATCTGCTGGACGAGCGGCCGCACTTCGACGTCATAGGGCCAGGCTACCGCCCCGACGACCCGGAAGCCACCGAGGAGGTTTGGGTACCGGTCAAGCAGCACCCAGGGGCAGCGCATGTAGAAACCGATTCGCACGGATTTTCTGCAGATGAATCCGCCATGAAATGATACCGTAGTGGTCTACTGCAGTAGATAAGAAAAAAAATATCAAAAAAAGATTGTGAATGTTCACTAACTAAAATACTTTTGTCGCTCAATACTAAAATCAACGAGCAATGGACGGCAAAAAAAATATCTCAATTGGCTTCTTGGTCATGGGTTTTTTCATGGCTTATGGGTTTTTATTGATTTACCTGCGGGACTTTGCGCCCGATAAGGAAGCATGGGTGAACAGTTATTCACTCGGCAAACACTTCGAGTCTCGACTGGCACATGTCCACGGTAACCTGTTTGCCTTCCTCAATATCCTGATCGGATACCTGCTTTTGCGTTTTGAAGCGCAATTGTCCAATGTCAAAACAATTTCATGGCTCGCACTCGCGGGGCTTCTGATGCCTGTCGGCATTTTGGCGGAAGTCTATTTTGGGTTGCCGCCTGCGCTCATACTTGTCGGCGCTATCGCCATGACGGCTTCCGTGCTATGGCTGGGCCTTGCTTTTTTACGCTTAAAAACGAACTAAAAAATGTCCATATCCTCGATTTCCGACCGGCAATTTGAAATCATACAGGCGGCGGGCAAGATACTTTCCTCCTCCGGCGTGAGCGGCCTGACCATCAAAAACCTGGCAAAGGAAATGGGCTTTGCGGAAAGCGCCATTTACCGCCATTTCGACAGCAAGGAGACGATTGTGGTCGCTATGCTGATCTATTTGGCGGACAACATGGACGAAAGGCTCGGCAAGGTGATATCCAATCGGAACACTCCAAAAGAGAACCTTGATGCCATTTTCAACGACCAGTTCGTTTTTTTCTCCGGAAACCCGCACTTTGTGGTCGCCGTTTTCTCGGACGGGCTGATGGAGGCAAGCCCAAAAATCAACGCCGCCATTCTCCGCATCATGCAGGCAAAAATGAAACACCTGATGCCCATCATCATGGAAGGGCAGCACCAAGGCTATTTCACCAACGCCATACCCACAGAGGAACTGATGCACATCATCCTGGGGGCGTTCCGACTTCAAATGTTCAAATGGCGCATCGCCAATTTTCAATTCGACATCTTCGAAAGGGGCAAATACTTAATGTCAAACATTTCAACAATCATTCAGCCATGCAAAAATTGATTTTTGTTTTTGGAGCACTCCTCTTCTTGGCGGCGTGCAATTCCGCCCCAACGGGAACTTTGGTCCTGAACGACGGCGAAAAATGGGCGGTCAACGCCGAAATGAAACCGCACCTCGAACAGGGCGAGAAAATCCTCCACGACTATCTGGCGCAAAAAGGTGCCGACCACAAAAAACTGGCGGCAGACCTCAAGGCCCAAAACGACCAATTGATCAAGAGCTGCACGATGAAAGGCGAAAGCCATGAGGAATTGCACAAATGGCTCCACCCGCATATCGCACTCGTGAATAAATTGGCGGAGGAAACCGATCCGAAACAGGTCGAGTCCATCGTTGCACAACTCGAAATGTCTTTTGAAACCTATCAAAATTATTTCCAATGAACATCCGGGAATTGCACGACACACAAAAAGAGGTAAGCACAAAGTCACTTTTCAAAACCTCCGAAGGCAGCGTGACCGCCATCCAAATTTTGGAAAATGCCCTCTTAAAAGAACACGTGACCAAAGTGCCGGCACTCTTAGTTTGCATGATGGGCGAGGTGTTTTTTGAAAATGAAAAAGGGCTTAAGCAAACCCTTGGCTCCGGCGATTTTATCCATATCGAACCGTCGGTGACGCATTGGCTGAAGGGCGTCCGAGAGAGCCAACTTTTGCTCATCAAGTAAAAAAATTTGTCCAATGAAGTTAGTGAATATTCACACCTTAAGTTTGGCATTATGGGCGGCGGCAGTTGGCTTACCCCCTACCCTCTATGCCCAAACCATGACCTTGCAGCAATGCGTTGAAGCGGCTTTGTCCAACAACAAAAGCCTACTGGTCGGCAGGAACAACCTCCGCCTCTACCCGCTCAAACAACAGGAGGCCAAGTCGAATCTTTGGCCAAAGGCAACGGCGACGGCGGACTACAAGTTTTTCACCAATCTGCCCTACCAACTTTTGCCTTTGTCGGTATTCAACGGTCCCGAAGGACAATACAAAGAGGCACAATTCGGTGTCCCGCACAATCTCGGTGTTAACGTGCAGATGGCGATGCCGCTCTACCAACCGCAAATCAAAACGGGCATTCGGGGGGCTGAAATTGCCGCGGAATTGGGCGATTTACAGGTTGAAAAAAGTGAAGAACAGGTCATTTTCGAGGTGACGAGCCTGTATTACAATGCCAAGATTTTACAACACCAGATACTTTTCGTGGACGGCAACCTGGCCAACACCGGGCGGCTGCTCGGCACCATGCAATTGTTGCGGACACAGGGCCTGGCAAAAGGAACGGATGTTGGCAAAATAGAACTGCTGCAGGCGCAACTGCAATCCCTACACAATCAATTGAACGGCAAATTGGCACAGGTAATTAACGGCCTCAATTTTTTCATGGGCAAAGAGTTGAATTCGCCTTTGTCCATTTCCAAGGAAATAGACGCAGAGAGCGGCAGGGATTACCCCGTTTCGCCATCGGTGGACGTCCGCATGGCGCAGGTTCAAAACCGCCTGCTGGCCAATGAACTGGATCTGCTGAAAAAATCAAAATTGCCCACCGTTTCACTCGTTGCCAGCTACGGTTTGACGGGCTTCGGATATTTCAAACAACCCGAACCATTCTTCAAAATATTCCCCATAGGCTTCATCGGCGTACAGGTCGCCTACCCGATCTGGAACAAAGCCACCCGCTATAAAACGGCACAGAAAGACGTGGAAATAGCGAGCAACCTGCTGCAATCCGAACTTATCACGGCACAGTACGAGCTCCAAATCGCCAATGCCGTGTTGCAAAAAAATACAGCACTGCAGAATATTCCCGTCCTGCGGCAACAAATAGCATGGGCCGATTCAGTCTACCAGCAAACGCTTGCACAGCAACAGCAAGGCACGGCGACCCTGGCCGATATTTTATTGGCGGACAATGCGCTGCGGGAAGCGCAAACCAGCTACCTCAGTGCGCTGGTCGAGTATTGGAAAGCCGATCTGGAATGGAAAAAAGCATCCGGTTCAATCAAAAATTAAGGCATGAAAAAGATTTTGTCCTACCTGATACCCGCCGTCATTTTGGTCGGCATTTTCGGCGGCATTGCGCTGAAACTAAAAAAGAACAAAACCGTAGCCGAAGAGCGGGTCTTTCATTTCAACCCCGAGGAAACCCCAGTTTTGGCGGACAGTATTCTTTCCAAAACGGCGTCAAGCGATGCGGATGACCTTGTTTTCACAGGTACGTTTGAGCCGTTTCGGGAAACAAAAATCAGCGCTGAAATACAAGGCAAGATCAATCATATTTCGGTAGATGCCGGTAGCATAGTGACCAAAGGGCAAACCCTTGTGCAATTGGACGATGCGCTTTTGCAACTGCAATTGCAGTCGGTGGAGGTGCAAATCGAGGGCCTGACCGCCGACGTGAACCGCTATTCCATTTTGGCAAAAGCCGACGCGGTGCAGGGCGTTCAGTTGGAGAAAGCCCAATTGGGCCTGAAATCCGCCCAGATACAACGGGCGACCATTCAGGAGCAGATCAATAAAAGCGCGATCAAGGCCCCGTTCGGCGGGGTCATTTTTGCCAAGTTGAATGAAGTGGGCGGCTTTGCGGCGCCCGGGGTGCCGCTTGTGCACCTGCTCGAAATTGATCAAATGAAATTCACGGTAAACGTGGCTGAAAATGATCTGAAATATTTCAAAATCGGGCAATCCCATAACATCACGGCGGATGTTTTTCCCGATAAAAAAATCATGGGCAAGGTCAGCATAATAGCCGGCAAAGCCAATGTGGGCAACGGTTTTCCCGTACAATTCACCGTCAACAACTTTCCAAATCATGCGCTGCGCGCGGGCATGTTTGGAAAAATCGAATTATCCAGCATTGATCAACGGCTATGAACATCACGGAAATATCCATCAACCGCCCTTCGCTGATCATCGTCTTGTTCAGTGTTTTTGCGTTGCTCGGCCTCATCGGGTATAAAAATTTGAGCTACGAACTGATGCCCGATTTCAACCAGCCGGTCGTCGTTGTGCGAACGGGCTACCCGGGAGCGACGCCCGACGAGGTGGAAACCTCCGTTTCCCGGAAAATCGAGGATGCTTTGTCCAATTTGGAAGGCGTGGATTATTTGGTCGCCAAGTCGCTCCCCAATGCTTCGGTCATTATCGCCAACCTAAACTACGGTACCGATCTCGACCAGGCCATGCAGGATGCCCAACGCTACATTGACAACATCCGCAAGGACTTGCCCGCCGAGATTTTAAGCCCTGTGATGAGCAAGGTGTCGCCCAATGATTTGCCGATTATGTCCGTCAGCGCGACGAGCGATTTGCCCGCTCCCGTTTTTTATCAAAAAATGAAAGACGAGTATCTGCCGCAAATTCAGCAACTGAAAGGCGTGGCGGAAATCACTCTGTTGGGCGGCGAAGAACGGGAAATACAGGTAAAGATCAATCAGGAAAGACTGAAATACTACCGGGTCTCCTTGCTTCAGGTGGTGGACGCCGTCAACCGTGCCGGGTTGGACCTGCCTGCCGGGGATGTGCAAACCGGTACCGAAACCAATTCGGTTCGATTGGTCGGCAAGTTCAACACGCTCGAACAGTTGCGCGCGGTGCAAATTGCCATGCCCGCGCCCAACAGCCCGGTTTACCTGAAAGATGTGGCCGACGTGTCGGACGGTATTCGGGAAGTCGCTTCAGTAAGCCGTTTCAACGGCAAAAACGGCATTGGGCTTCTGCTCAAAAAGCAAGGCGACGCCAACGCCGTGAACGTCTCGAAAGCCGTGCGCAAGGCATTTGAAAAAATAGAAAAACAAAATTCCCGGCATGCAGTCAAGTTTGTAATTGCCGACGACAGCACCGACAACACCATTGCCGCCGTGGACAGCGTCGTGGTGGACTTGATTCTGGCCGTCATTTTGGTATCCCTGGTGATGCTTTTGTTTCTACGAAGTTTCAGAAATTCGCTGATCGTGCTGGTTGCCATTCCCACCTCTTTGATTACGGCGTTCGCCGCCATGTGGATACTGAACTATACGCTCAACCTGATGACGCTTTTGGCCATGTCGCTGATTATCGGCATCCTTGTCGACGATGCGGTCGTGGTACTGGAGAACATCCAGCGCCACCTGGACATGGGCAAGGAAAAACGAAAGGCCGCCTTGGAAGGGCGTATGGAAATCGGGTTTTCGGCATTGTCCATCACGCTGGTGGACGTGGTGGTGTTTTTGCCGATTTTGTTCCTGCAGGTGTTCGTGGCGGACATGTTGAAACAATTTTCAGTGGTGGTCATCACCTCCACATTGACCAGTTTGTTGGTCGGTTTCACGCTCACGCCCTGGCTCGCTTCCCGCATTGGCAAAAAAGAAGACTTGCAACCGACCAACCTTTTCAATCGCTTTTTGATTGGCTTCGAAAAAATATTGTACCGTTTCATCGAATGGTACGGCAGGCAACTGGATTGGGTATTGAACCACAAATTGATTTTTTCAGGCATTGTGCTATTGCTTTTTGCTCTGACGCTGGGCGTGATGAAACAGGGTATCATCGGTAAGGAACTGATTTCCACGGGCGATCAGGGCAAGTTCCGTTTTGCTTTGGAATTTGACAAAAGTACCGCTCTTCCACGCAACGATGCTGTTTCAAGGGAGATTGAAGCACATATCCTGGCGCATGCCGAGGTGAAAACCCTGTTCAGCAACGTGGGCGGGCCAGGCACGGGCATCGGCAGTTTGGGCGTGGGCGTGCCGTACAAAACAGAATTTACGGTGCAGTTGAAAAACAAACAGGAACTACAAAACTTGAGGACGGAAGCCTTCATGATGCGCCTTCGCAGGGATTTGCAAAAACAATATCCCGACATCCGTTTTTCGATGGCCCCACTGGGCTTGGTGCCCCGTTCGGCGCCCGTGGAAATGACGTTGAGCGGCAGCGACCTCAACCTGGTGATGCAAACGGGCAGTATGCTCCAAAAAGTGGTGCAACGCATACCCGGAGCCGACAACGTACAATTGTCCGTAGAGGAAGGCAGCCCCGAATATCGGGTTTTGCCCGACAAGTACCGGATGCAGCGATTGGGCCTGAACACCGCGTACACGGGACAAAACCTGCGCGTCGCTTTTACCGGGAATGACGATGCCCGTCTTACGGAAAACGGCGCCGAATACCCCGTCAGGATATGGCTGGCCGATTTCGACCGCCGCAATTTTGATGATGTGAACCGGTTCAATATCCTCAACCCGATGGGGATGCCCGTGCAAGTGACGCAATTTGCCACTGTCGAGAAGGGCCGCACACCCTCGTTGCTGGAACGCAAAGACCGACAGCCTGCCGTCACCATCACCGCCGATGCCTTGGGCAGGCCATCGGGGACGGTGGCCGACGAGGTAGTCGCATATTTGAACAACAACCCTTTGCCCGAGGGCATGAGCCTGGCTTGGGGCAGCGACATCAAACGGCAGAACGATAGTTTTAGGGCATTGGGAAGCGTGTTGGCAATATCGTTCTTATTAATTTACCTCATCATGGTTGCGCTGTACGACAGTTTCGTCTATCCCTTTGTGGCCCTGTTTTCAATTCCCGTTGCGGCAATCGGGGCGTTTTTGGCCCTGAATCTATCCCTCAGCAACCTGAGCCTGTTCGCCCTGTTGGGCTTGATCATGCTCATGGGCTTGGTAACGAAAAACGCCATTCTGATCGTGGATTTCGCCAACCAACTCAAAGCCGAAGGCCTGCATTACAGGGCGGCACTGATACAAGCGGGCAAAGAACGGATGCGCCCGATTTTGATGACCACGCTTGCCATGGCAATCGGGATGTTGCCGATTGCTCTGGCAAAAGGAACGGCCAGCGAATGGAAAAACGGACTGGCTTGGGTTATCATAGGCGGCTTGCTTTCTTCGTTGGTTTTGACGGTGTATTTGGTACCCATGGTATATTATATGGTAGACACCTGGAAGGAGAAAATAAAACGCCCCCGGTAAGGTTTTCGCCTTCGCCGCCCGGAGTTCGCGCATGGCCGGCCGCAAGTCCGGTTGGGCGTCGAAAAACCACCGGCCAAGCACTTCCGGTAGCCGGCTGATGTTCAGACCGTCCGTTTGTTTTAAACTCTATCCGGCGTTTTTTTTGCGGATTTGTTTGGCAAGACAGCGGATACTCTGCTCGAGAGCCTCCTCGAAGTCGGCGGGCTGGTCTATGATGTGGCGGGCTGGAAGGGGTAAACCTCCCAGCGTTCCTGCTCCACCTAAATTACGAATTACGCGCAGCAAATAGGCCTACCTCTTGTCCCTGAGCGTTTATTTCAGTTTCACCGCCGTGCCGACGCTCGGCTTGCTTTTCAACTGCTCGTCGTCGAAGGGCTTCAGCGTGATGCTGAGGGTGTGGCCGTCGCTGCTGATTTCGGACAGGGTGTTGGTGGATTTTTTCACCTTCGAGTCCGGGAAATGATAGACCTGCTTGTAGGTCATGTCGGCGAAAAAGGTCTTGAGCATATCGGCATCCACGGCGCCGCCCTCGTCGTTTTCTTCGCTTTCGGCCAAGGCGCGTTTCATTTCCTCGCCCAGGTCGGCAGAGGTCAGGCGCTCAAAATTGCCGCCCTTGAAACGGAAAACTTCCTCCACCTTGCTGTCGTATTTTTCTTTGTGGATGACTTTCATGGCGTTGTTCAAGGCAGCCACGTTGGCAAAATCGAAGGAGTACCCAAAGCGGAACGAAGCCGTGTCGCTGACTTCCCGGATGTTCGAAAGCCCTTGCACGCCTTTCAGCGACTGTGCCACCGAACTCAGTTCGCTGCCCATCTGCGTGATGCCGTTGTCGGGCGCACCACCCATGTCGGGCGCCTCGTCGGAGGCATCATCTTCGGCGCCGTCTTCTTTCGGCATTTCATCGCCCATGCTTTTGAACATGTCCATCATGCCCTTCATTTCACTCATGTCAAGTGTCATCTGGTAAGTGCCGGAGCCGTCGTTTTTAAAGGTTGCTTCTTCGATGATGTGCAGGCAACCTGTGAGTGCGAGGGAGGTAGTGGCAAGAATTGCCAACAGGTAGTTTCTGAAATTTTTCATTGCTTGTGTTACAAATGTTGTGGTGCGTGTGAATCGGGTTATTCGATGGTGAAATTGCCGGAAACGGTCTTGCCGTCTTTCTGCATTTCGAGCACATAACTGCCTTTTTGCAGATAATATTTCCCGGTGTCGGATTTGGCAAATTCTACCGGTTTCTTCGGGTCTTTCTGGGCGTCCTGCAAGGCTTTTTGGTAGCGTTTGAGCGCTGTTTCCTGAAAATCGAGTGCGAAGGTAAACGTGTTCAGGCCTTTGGCGCAATCCAGACTGCCGGAATTGAGCGGAATGCCGTCTTTCGTTTTCACCGTCCAGGTTACTTTTCCCTCAGCACCTGCAAAGTAGGCCACCGGCAGTTCCGGGTCTTTCAATTCCTGCCAGGGGCGTTTTTTGCCCCAATTGGACGCGTGTTTGGTTTTTGGTAACTCGAACAGGTGTATTGTCGCCGCCAGCACCTCGGGTGTCAACTGTTGCAGGTGCGCCACGTTCACCTTGTACATCGAGCGCCCGTGCGTACCGAGGATGAGGTGTTTGGCTTTGGCTTGCAACGCCATGTCGTGTACGGGCACGGCGGGCAGTTCGGGACAGAGTGCCTGAAACGTCTGCCCGCGGTCGAGCGACACGTACGCGCCATGGTCGGTGCCGACGTACAGCACATCGGCGTTTTCGGGGTCTTCCACAACCACATTGACCGGCTCGGCGGGCAGGTTGGCGCCGATGCGCCGCCATTTTTTTCCGTAGTCGTCCGACAGGTACAGGTAGGCGTTGAAGTCGTCCCAGCGGTAGCCGTTCAGCGCGGCGAATACGCGGCCTTTTTCGTGTGCGGAAGCCACCACGCGGGATACCCACATTTTTTGCGGCAGCGAGTCGGAAATGCGCGTCCAGGTGTCGCCGCCGTCGCGCGTGACGTGGATGCGCCCGTCGTCGGAGCCGGTGTACAGCAGCCCGAACCGGATCGGGCTTTCGTGAATGGTGGACAAGGTGCCGTAAGGCACATTGCCTTTCTGTCCGCCGGCGGTGAGGTCGTCGGAAATGACTTCCCAGTCGTCGCCGCGGTTGAACGAGCGGTACAGCCGGTGCGCGCCGAGGTAGAGCACATCCTGCTGGTGGCGGCTGAGGTGGATGGGCGTTTGCCAGTTGAAGCGCGGCGGGCGCTCGCCAAGGTCGTGCCGCGGGGTGATAGGTTTGCGCCTGCCGGAGTTTTGGTCAATCCGGAAGTAGTTGCCGAACTGAAATCCGGTGTACACAGTGCTGTTGTTCCGGGTATCCACGGCTATTTGCATGCCGTCGCCGCCGAGCAGGCTTTGGTACGGGTATTTGCCCGATTGATGCCAGTCGGTGGAGGCTTTGTAGGTAGAAGGGCCGTACCACACGCCGTTGTCCTGCGCGCCACCGTACACGTTGTACGGCTCGGCGGCATCCACGGCCACGGCGTAGAACTGGCCCACGGGCGGGTTGTTGCACAGAATCCAGGAGGCGCCGTTGTCCCAGGAAATGTTGAGGCCGCCGTCGTTGCCGTTCACGAGGTGGCCGGGGCGATTGGGGTTGAGCCAGAGCGCGTGGTGATCCACGTGCACGTTGTCGCCGTTGATGCTTTTCCAGGTTTTGCCGCCGTCGGCGCTGGTGATGATGTAAAATCCGAGCAGGTACACCTGGTCGGGGTCGTCGGCCCGGCAGCGGATGTTGGAAAAGTAGTAGCCGTAGGTGAAATTCATTTGCTCCAGCGGTTCGTCGTGCGTGCGTTTCCAGGTGCGGCCGCCGTCGTCGCTGCGGTACACTTCGGCGCCGATGTAGTCCACGTCGAAGAGCAGGGCGTTGGCGTCTTCGAGGTATTCGACCAACGCCCGGGGTGTGATTTTTCCTTTTTCCACCAGTTCCTTCACCTTTTTTGCGCTGTATTTTTCGGGAAAACGGTTGTTTTTCAGAAACTCGTCCAGTTGGTCGTCGGGCAGTTTCAGGAAAGCCGGCACGGCGATGTCGCGCAGTTGATCTTTGGTCAAAACGCCGTCGGCGGGTTTGTCTTTTTTCGGCTTGGGGTTTTGGTTGTCCACGCTGGCGTAGAGCACGGTTTTTCCGTCTTTGGCGCCGGCGGCGAGGCCGATACGACCGGTGTTGGCGCCGGTGGGAAATCCGCTGCCGGGGATGCTGATGCGCCCCCAGGTGCCGCCGCCATCGGTGCTTTTCCAGATGGCCGAACCTTCGCCGGCGCCGCTGAAGTTCCAGGCGCGGCGCTCGCGTTGCCAGGTGGCGGCGTACAGCGTGTTGGGCGCGGTGGGGTCGAGGCAGAGGTCAATGGCGCCGGAGTTTTTGTCTACGAACAGCGTGCGTTTCCAGGTATGGCCGCCGTCGGTGCTGCGGTACACGCCGCGCTCGTCGTTGGGCGAGTACAGGTGCCCGAGTACGGCCACCCAGAGCACTTCCGGGTCGGTGGGATGCAGCATGATGCGGCCGATGTGGTGGCTTTCAGGCAGGCCGCGCCATTCCCAGGTTTTGCCTCCGTCGGCGCTGCGGTACATGCCCGTGCCGGCGTAGGAAGAGCGGCTGCTGTTGTTTTCGCCGCTGCCCACCCACAGCACGCGGCGCTGCCAGTCCACGGCAATATCGCCGATGGTCATGGCCGCTTCCTGATCGAACACCGGCTGGAATGTAGTGCCGTTGTTGGTGCTGTGCCACAGGCCTCCGGAGGCGTAGGCGACGTACATTTCAGTGGGGTCGGCGGGGTTCACCTCCACGTCGGTGACGCGGCAGGAAAACACCGAAGGGCCGATGCTCTCGGCTTTCAGTGGTCCGAGCAGCGTGTTCTTTTTCAGGTTTTTGTGCTGCTCGAAGCCGGAGAGGCGGGTGTCAGCGGGGGTGGGTTTTTGGGAAAAAACGGGGCTTGCGAGGGCGAGTAAGGTGAGCGCGAGGAGGAGATTTATTTGGGAAAAAGCAATGCTGCGTGGTAGTAGAAGCATGGAACGGTGAATTTTTGAAGCGGCAAGGTACGCAAGGCGTTACTTTTGTAGAAACAACTGCGCGCTATGACCGCTACGACTGCTCGAATCATCCTCACCGTTGACAAAAAAAAGAAGGCATTTTTGGAAATGCTCAAGTTGTTCGATTTCGTAAAAGTCGAAAACAAAGCAGAACTCCTGCGCAGGTTTATTAAAAATGCTCCGAAAGACGTACCCTTGACGGAGGAAGACTGCCTGATACAGGCGATGGCATATCGGTACGGAAAAAAGCGCCAGGATAGGCGGGTCAGGGCAGACACCTGAAAAAAAGTTGCGCTGTTTTGGGGAATGCCAAACGGTGTGTACATACCTTTCGCTAGCCAAAACAAAGATCCGATGAAGCACTACCCACGTCACAATGAACATCTCACGGCCTCTACTTCCGGCCCTGCTGCCGGAGACGAGGCGTGTTCTGTTTTATTCCTAATGCTTTTCAAAAAAAATGTATCTATGAAAAAAAAATCATCTTTTACTCATCGTGCTTCTGTCTATTGGACACGCTTTCAACAGTTTTGCCCAGAATGATCTGAAATTTGAGGTAAACCATGTTCTACCGTATATTTCTATCCAGGAAAATAAATTGACAGAAATACGCACGCTTGCGGATTTGGACAAACGGTACCCCACATCCTGGGTAAAAGAATATATTTCCGTGGAGATTTCCGCAAATAAAAACGGGACTAAAACGAAGGCTACAGGTACTAACAATATCCTGAATCAAGCGCAAAAAGAATTGATACGGTCGGCTGACCGTGGTAGTGATATTGCTGTAACCGTACGGTATCTTCCTGAAAATTCGTTGAAAAACAACACAGTCAAGCAGTACGATTTTAAGGTTACGGTCATGCCGGATAAAAATGCCCGCTATGCCGAAGGCACAGAGAAACTGATTCAATATCTGCAAAAAAACAGCATTGAAACAATTGATGCAGGTAGTTTTACTGGTTATGATTTGACTGCCATAAAATTTACCGTCACTGAACAGGGTCATATTGCGGATATACAAGTTGCCCTGCCATCAAAAGATGCAACAATTGACGAAATGCTGGTTAAGTCTATTTCAAAAATGCCAAATTGGAGGCCGGCAGAGTTTTCTACCGGGTTAAAAGTCAAACAAGACTTTGTTTTGACCGTTGGCAATATGGAGAACTGTATGGTCAATACATTGAATATTCGTCCGATTGAATAAACCTGTATACCCGTCAGAAGGTGGTCTTATTATCTATCCACTGACGCAAATAAAACCCTCCCGGTGTGAAAGTAGGTGTGCAAAATTATTGGGGAGCAAATTCTGCGTAACGTCTGTGCCTTAGGTCTGTGTAATGTCTGTGCGAAATTTATCGAGTTTGGCTGCGTAGAGTATGTCTCACAGACGCTACACAGACCTAAGGCACAGACG
>JAEUUV010000087.1 GCA_016787285.1 Saprospiraceae bacterium
AAATTGACCTGCGCCGCCACTCCAGGTGCCACCCGTGGCGCCGCCACCAAGCGTAGCCGACAACACTGCGTTTTGATCCTGGCAAATCGTCACACTGGCAGGCAATGTAACCACCGGACGCGGGTACACCGTGTAGGTAAATGTGATCGGTGTGCCGGGGCATGACCCACTACCCGTCACGAGTACCGGCGTTACCGTGATCGTAGCCGTCTGGATTGTCGTACCGGGGTTTTGAGCGATAAACGACGGAATATTGCCCGAACCGCTGGCAGCAAGGCCGATATTCGTGTTGTTGTTCGTCCAGTTGAATACCGTGCCGGGTATGGAGCCTGTAAACGTCACGGCATTTGTTGCATCTCCACTGCAAACAGCCGGCTGATTCGCCACGGCGTTTACCGTAGGTAGCGGATCAACCAAAATTGTAAATGTACGTGCTACGCCCGGGCAACTCACGCCGTTGTTCGTGTAGTTCGGCGTCACCGTGATCGTGCCAACAGTTGTAGTAGCCACAATAGCCGCTGTAAAGGAAATATTGCCGGTACCACTGGCTGGGAGACCGATAGCGGTATTCGTATTCGTCCAGGTATAAGTCGAACCCGGCGTAGTGGTCGTAAACGTTACCGCAGTCAATGCACCGCCACAGGTATTTACGTTGGCGGGCTGGTTCACCTGTGCCGTCGGGTTCACCGTGATCGTGACCGTGATCGGCGTACCGGAGCAGAACACACCGTTGTTGGTATACGTCGGAGTGATCGTAATCGTAGCCGTGATCGGCGTGCCGCCGGCATTGGTCGCCGTGAATGACGGGATGTTACCCGTGCCGTTGGCCGCGAGGCCGATGCTCGGGGTGTTGTTCGTCCAGTTGTATACCGTGCCCGCCACAGCGCCGCTTAGGCTGATCTGCGTGGTGGTTGCGCCGTTGCACACCGTTTGGCTGGTCGGCGTGGCGCTGACGGTCGGCGCCGGGTTGATTGTGATGGTAAACTGGATGGCCGGACCTGTGCAGGGTACGCCGTTGTTCGTGTATGTTGCTGTAGCCGTGAACGTGGCCGTCACCGGTGCGTTCGTTGCGTTTGCTGCCGTGAAGGCAGGTACGTTGCCTGTACCGTTTGTCGGTATCAGACCAATTGACTGGGCCGTGCGCGACCAGTTAAACGTTGCACCCGGCACATTGCTCGTGAATACGACCGACGGCACTGCGGCGCCGTTGCAATACGTTTGGTTGACCACTGCATTTACCGTGGGTACCGGATTCACCGTGATCGTAAACGTGATCGGAGTACCATTGCACACCGTACCCGCAACAGGATCATTCACCGACGGGGTTACCGTGATAGTAGCCGTCACCGGTGCCGTTCCGTTGTTGATTGCAGCGAACGCCGGGATGTTACCCGTACCGGCGGCGGCAAGGCCGATCGAAGTGTTGTCATTGGTCCACGAGTAGGTGGTGCCCGGGATCGGACCACTAAAGTTCACCGGAGCCGTGTTGGAACCGGCGCACACCGTCTGGCTCGACACCGGGTTTACCGACGGGATGCTGAGTACCGTCAGTACGTAGGATGCCGAAGGACGGCATGCCGGATCGATGGGCAATTGATCGAGGATAGCGTACAGGTAGTAGACGCCTCCGGTAGCCAATGACGTAGTTATCGTAGCAGTAGTTCCGTTGTTGTCAAGGCCGCTGTTATCCACTGTGCCGATCACCGTACCGCCGATGTACGGCGTGGCAGACGGAGCACCGAAGTATTTGAAGGTGATACCGTAGGTGGTACCCATATCTACCAGATTCGAAGCTGTCAATGTGATATTATCACCTGCGCAAATTCCGGCGGGCGTTGTGGCCAGATTGCCGATAACAGGACAAGCATTGCAACCTCCGGGGCCAATCAGGGTAGCCAGCAGCGTAGCCGAGCAGGTATTGTTATCCGTTACGGTGACGAAATACGAGCCTACCGTCAGGTTACTTTGATCCTGCTGTCCCTGCTGGAGTCCATTGCCGTTGGACGTGAACCAGTTGTAAGCAAAAGGAGCAGTTCCACCCGACACAGTCAGGTCAATGGAGCCATTTGCGGCAAAACATGTAGTGGGTTCGACGTGTGTTTCGGACAATACGGGACTGGAATTAGCCACCACGACTGCCGAGCCGGACATATCGGCAGTACAACCGCCGATCACATAGGTAGCGACCACCGTGTAGGCGCCGGCGGCATTTTGACTTCCAAAATCAAGGGCAAAGCCTGTACCAGCTACTGCTGCGCCCAAATTGACGTTGTTGAGTTGCAACTGGTAATCAACACCCGTTTCCGAGCCGCTCAGGCCTACCGGAACGCCCGGGCCTGGGTCGCAGAACGCGCCGCCGCCGGTCATGCTGAAAGATGCCGGAGTTTGGTTCGGAATAACTTCTGCCGAGCCAAGCATAGGCGCCGAACAGGTCGTTGAGGCATTGGTAGCTATGACGGTGTAGGAACCGGCAAGGGTTTGGTTGCCGAAATCCAGTGCAGCGCCGGTACCGGCCAACGGCGAACCGGCGTCTACGCCATCGCGCTGCAGTTGGTAGTTCACGCCGGTCTCCGAACCGGAGAGTCCGACAGGAACACCTGCGCCGGGTGCGCAGAAGGCGCCGCCTCCGGTAACGTTGAATTCTGTGGGCAGCGGGGTGACCGTCACTGTGGACTGGAGGATATCCACGCAGCTGTTACTGTGTGTGATCGTGACCGTATAGGTCGTGGTTGCCGGTGGAGAAACGACAATGGAAGGCGTATTGTCGTTTGAACTCCAGGAATAGGAGACACCGCCGGCAGCCGTGAGCGTTGCCTGATCGAGGAAGCAGACGGCGCCGTCGTTATCGGCTGCGCCGGATGTTTCGGCAACGGTCAGGGTAACATTCGGGTTGGTGAACTCATCGGCACCGATATCAGGGCGAAGCGGATCGCGGCTGTCCCCATCGAAGTCGTCGGTGACGGCTGCCAATACCGCGCCGGCGCCATCAAGGCACTGGTTGTTGGTAGAGGTCAGGTGGAGGTCGGTATTGGAAGTGAAGTTGGGCTGGACAGCGACGGAATTAGCGTCCTGACCGGTAAAGCCCTGCCATTCCGGAAGCGTCGTGAAGATCGTCCCTCCGCTGTAACCTACACGGTAAGTCGTGTTTGCGCTTGATTGGCCATAGTAGTCGTTGTGGTCAATCGAAGCGAAGGAATAACCGGAGAAACTAATGAAAATATTGTAAACGAATGATCCGGCAGTAGCAAAACTTTGGACGTTCGACAAAATGTTGTTGCGAATTTCCAATCCGGTTGCAGCAGAGGAACTGATGTAGATGTTGGAAGACATACCGGCTCCGGAACCGATAACCGTCACATCTCCGAATTGGTGAATACTATTGTTGTAAATTTTAAGGTTGGTGCCACCTGAAATACGGATACCAAAAGCATTGAACGAACTGGTGGGCAGGTAGTTTACCGTCTTGATGTCGGAAATAAAATTGTTGGCAGCCAACACGTTGGTGGTTGCGGTTCCGCTTGAGAAGTGAATACCGTAAGCATTCCACCCACCTGAATTGGTATTGTATACCGTAATGATATTGTTCCGCACCACACTGCCGCCAATAATGTTGATGCCGACATCAATGCCGGTAGCTGCATTCGAACTGGAGGTGATGATGTTGGAAATGGAGTTGTCGGATACAACAGGGCTATTGGCATAGCTGATTTCAATACCCCGGTTTGCAATATACTTTGTGGGATCGGCACTACCGATTGTGTTTCCGGTGATGAGCAAATTATCATAGGCAGTAGCAGCGGTAGTACCGGTGACGCTAATCCCGGTGTAAACCTTGGCGACGGCATTGTTTTGAATCGTAAGGTTGTCGTTGTCGGATGCACCGGTTGTCAACGCCGAAGATGCCTTGGAAGCGATACCAAAGACATTGGTCGTAGTGCCGATTCCGCCTTCAATATTGAGGTTTTTGACCACAATATTTGTAGCGCCATTACCCGGGGCATTGGTGCTGGCGACCCAGACCGCAGCCGAAGTTGACGTACTCGTGTTCAACAAGTTCAGGCTGCGATCAGTCCCGCCGGAATTGGAACCATCCAATGTCACCCAGTCTGCACCATCTATTTTGATCAATGCTGTGGCCGAACCGGTTATGGTGGCCCCGTTACCGGCTGCCGGACGGATGGTCAGCGTGTTGGTAGCGCTGGCGAAATCATTGTAATTGATGGTAATCGGGAACGTTTCAGACGGGTAGTTAGCGTCTGTCAGACTAAACACAACAGGGCCACCAAGGCAACTGATGTTGTAGGCATTTACGGCCGCTGTCAGAGTAGGAAAGTCGCCGCCAGTGCCGACCGTGTAGGTGCCGGAAAGCGTGTTAACCGCCTCGGTTTCATTCGGCGTGGCCGGATGTGTGGTAACGTTGTTGACATCCGTGGCCACCACGCCACCAGGGTTGGAGGCGATGTTGGTGGGCACCACGATATCCTGAGCAATGACATAATATTGGACAACGTCTCCCACGACCAATCCGCCAAGGTCGGAGACAACAATAGTGAAATTCCAAACGCTGTTGGTAGCGGAACCGGACACATACGTTCCTGGCTGCGAGAACCACGAGCCGGCGTTTTTCCGGTAGTACACGCGGGGAATCAGGTTACCTGCGAGAGGAATACCGGTGGCGTCCGTGATGGAAACGGCATTCAGCGCTATGTTGCCGAAACTGCACAAATTGGGTACCGGGGTGTAAGTAATTGCCGGACCGGAAAGATCAAGGGCTACAAAATCGCCTTCGTCCGCACCGATGTCGGGCGTAGCACCAGCCCCCATGTAACCGGCATTCCCCGCGCGAATATTGCCGTCGAAGTCAGTGGTAATGCCGGCTACGTTGGCACCGCCACTTTCAATTTGCGTAGCAACTGCCGGATTGATGTGCAGGAAGTCGGCCGATGCGCCGGACACACTCAGGAACGTCGGGTTTTCCGTGATGGAGTTGGCGTCTGCCGGCGAAACGCGGTTTTTGAAATCCACCAGCGTTTGGTCGGCGTTGGTACCGTCGAAGAAGATCAGGTTGTTCGCACCTGGTGTACCCGCATAGAACAGGTTGTTGTTGGAGGCTGTATTGTAGTTGGTCAGCGTGGTGCTTGAGCGCTGGTAGGCTACCGACAGACCTGTGCCGGCAGGCGTGGACAAGTTGACGATGATATTGTTGCGCATGGTCAGGCTTGCCGAAGTAGCCGTGGTAGAGGTGGTCGCAAACACCCCTGCCGAACCGAAATTAGCGCCTGCCGAGGTGGCGTCCAGCAGGATCGTATTGTACGACAGGTTGATATTCGAGTTGGCGAGCGTCGAGGTTATGTTGATCCCGCGAAGGGTCGGGTTGGTCGGAGTGGACGAACCCGTATTCGGAGTGTTCAGATCGCCAATCA
>JAEUUV010000093.1 GCA_016787285.1 Saprospiraceae bacterium
TTTTTCCATTCCGGGCGCGTGGCGGCGGCTTCGTACAGGTAGATGGGCAGGTCCAGTTCGCGGCCGGCGCGTTCGGCAAGGCTGCACGCCCACTCGGCGGTTTCCTCCATCGTGATGTTGCTGATCGGAATCAGCGGACACACGTCGGTGGCGCCCATACGCGGGTGCTCGCCGCTATGCTTGCGCATGTCAATCAGTTCGCAGGCTTTCTGAATAGCGCGGAAAGCGGCTTCCACCACGGGGCCGGGTTCGCCGACGAAGGTGACCACCGTGCGGTGGGTAGCCTTGCCAGGATCCACGTCGAGGAGTTTCACGCCCTCCACGCTTTCGATGGCGTCGGTGATTTGTTTGATGACGGCAGGGTCGCGTCCCTCGGAGAAGTTGGGGACGCATTCGATGAGTTGTTTCATGATTCAATGTTAAAACGCTCCAACCTCCACGCCTTCAAAATACCCCAGCGCCGCCAGCACCAGAATGATCAGTCCGACGACAATGCGGTAGTAGCCGAAGATTTTGAAACCGTTGTTGGTCAGGAAGCGGATGAAACCTTTGATAGCGATCATGGCCACCACAAAACCGACGATGTTGCCGACGGCGAGCAGCATGAGTTCATTTTGGGAAAACTGCCCGCCTTCGTCCGTGAAATAATCCCAGAGCGATTTGCAGGTGGCGGCAAACATGGTGGGCACGGCCAGAAAAAACGAAAACTCCGCTGCCGTTTTGGGCGACAGCCCCTGTGTGAGTCCGCCGATGATGGTGGCTGCCGACCGGCTCACACCCGGCACCATGGCGATGACCTGAAACAGGCCGATTTTCAGCGCCTTGGGCAGGTTGATGTCGGATATGGCAGTATCTTTTTGGCCGCGCCGGGCAAAAAGCCCGTCGAGAAACAGGAATACAATGCCGCCGGCAACTAATGCAATGCCGACCACCACAATGTTTTCCAGCAGTCGGTCAATGACTTTTTTAAAAAAAAGCCCGAAGAAAATTGCCGGCAGGAACGCCACGAAAAGTTTGACATAAAAGTCGAGGCTCTGAAAAAAGCGCTTCCAGTACAGCACGAGCACCGACAGGATAGCCCCGAACTGGATGGCTACCGTGAACATTTTGACGAACGGATCGGAGGCAATACCCATCGCCGTGGAGGCAATGATCATGTGCCCGGTGGACGACACCGGCAGGAATTCCGTCAGCCCCTCCACGATGGCGAGGACGATGGCTTGAAGCAGGTTCATGCGTCAGGTGCGGAGTTGTCGGTCACCGGGGAGGGTTCGGCGGTGTTTGTTTTTTTGAAAATACCGACGATAACCACCACAAAACCCGCCACCATCAGGATCGGCGCCAGCGTGATGCGGCGGAAACTATAGATGATATTGGGGTCCCAGGTGTTGGGGTCGGGCATACTGCCACCGCCCATGAGGATCAGGCCCAGCAATACAAGCCCCAGGCCGATGCCGAGCAGGATGAAGTTTTGGCGGCCATAAATGAAATCATGCTTGCCGGCGCTGAACAGGCTGTCGCGAGATTCGCGCTTGCGCACCGGAGCAGCCGGCGCGGCAGCCGGGCGTTTTGCTTGCTGTTGGGATTGAGGGGCTGCAGGGCGACGTTGTTGTGGTTGTTTTGCCATGTTTTAGGTTGGAAGGTTTCTGGTTGGAGGGTTTCTGGTTAAGAGTTTTTTCATAACCAGAAACCCTTAAACCAGAAACCTTCCAACCTCAGTCAGTATAAGTCATCCACGCGCATGCGCAGAAATTTGTTGACGACGAACCAGGTACTCAGGCCGGATAGCAGCACGCCGAGGGCGAGCAGTCCGACGAAGATCACGAGGATTCCGTTCAGGTCTTGGAGGTCTTTCAGTTCGGGCATCCGGCTTTGCGACCAGTTGAGCACGGCGATCAGCACGCCGATTGCCAGCATGGCGCTCCAAAGACCGTTCAGGATGCCTCTTCGGAGGTATGGCCGGGTGATAAAGCCCCAGGAGGCGCCTACCAGCTCCTGATTTTTTATGACAAACCGGTTGGCATACAGGGCCAGCCGAATGGTGTTGTGAATGAGCGTGACGGCGGCAAAGATGAGCAAAATACTCAGGGCCAGGGTGATCCAGCCGATGTTTTCGATGTTACGACCAATGTTGCCGGTGTTGGCGGCTTCCACGTAAAGTTCAGCTACGAGCGAATCCTGTCTGAGTTCGTTGCGCCACTTGCGCAGGCTGTCCTGCACAAAGAAATCGGCACGCACGTTGAACCGCACCACGTCGCGCATCAGGTTGGGGATATCGGCCAGAAGGCTCTCATCGCCAAGGTCTTCGCGCATGGTGGCTGTGGCCTGTTCCCGCGTGATGTAGGTGACGCTTTCCGGTTTCACAAATGGTTGGCGGCGCACCTCCTGAATGATGCGGGCGATATCTTCCTGGGGTGTATCAGGTTTGAACTCCAGCCAGACATCCACTTTTTCTTTAAAAAGCGCGACCAGATTGTTTCCGTGGAGCACCATAAGGGCGAACAAGCCCACCAAAAACAAGACCATTGCCATGCTGGCAATGGCGTAGAGGTACGTAGGTTTGGTGCGTGCCATGGTGTTGCCCGGTGGTAGAGACGGTTTGAAGAAAAAAGTCGGCAAAGTTGGCGCTTTTCCCGCGTATCCTGTGTGGAGTTTTTCTCCAAAAAGTACAAAACTGCTTCTTGCCGTTCCTTGATAAACCGGCTTTTGCCGATACCTTTGGCCGTCAATTCATACGATACCTGTAAGCCTGCAACCCGGCGATATGACATTTACTGCTGTTTTTCTCGTTCACCTGATTCTCTTGGTCTGGCAAAACGAACCCGCGGAACATCCCGATGGGAAAATCCACCTCCAGAATCCTTCCTTCGAGGACATGCCTCGCCCTTCTGCCTGCCCGACCGGCTGGGTATCGTTCACGCCCGGTTGTACCCCTGATATTATGCCCGGCGCCTGGGGGGTGCAGGTACAACCGAAGGACGGTTTGTCATTTGTGTCGCTGGTGGTTCGGGAAGACGGAACCCGCGAAGATATTTCGCAACGGCTGCCCGAGACGCTCAAGGCCGGAATTTGCTACACGATGGTCATTTATCTGGCACATTCTCAGCAATACGTAGGGTACAATTTGCCTGCCCGGTTGCGCCTTTGGGGCGGCAGCGGGCGGGAAAAACACCAGATGCTGGCCACATCTGTGCTGATTGACCATCCCGACTGGAAGGAGTACAAGTTTCAGTTTGTGCCCAACCACGAGATGCGCTATATCACCCTCGAGGCGTTTTACGCGCCGGGGTCGTTGCGGCATTACCGGGGAAATATCCTGATTGACCACTGTTCGCCGATCGAGCGCTGCGACCGGGCGTAACCCTTGCCAATGCCGTCCTCCATGCCTGCACATCGCCACTCCGACTTGATTCGCGCAGAAGCCCAACGGCTCGGATTTGAGTTTGTGGGGTTTGCCAAAGCAGAGGCACTTGACGAGGAAGCCCGAAAATTGGAAAAATGGCTCGGGCAGGGAGCGCATGGCAAGATGGCGTACATGGAAAATCATTTTGATCTGCGCATTGATCCGACAAAACTCGTACCCGGCGCGAAGAGTGTGATTTGCCTGACGTTCAACTATTTCAACCCCGAAAAACAACACGACCCGGATGCTCCGAAGATCAGCCGCTACGCCTATGGCGAAGACTACCACCATGTGGTCAAAGACCGGTTGAAAGCACTTCTGGAGTATATGCGCGAACAGATTGGCGACATCAACGGGCGTTGTTTTGTGGACAGCGCCCCGGTGCTCGAACGCGAATGGGCAAGACGGGCAGGCATCGGCTGGAACGGGCGCCATACCCTGACCATCCACCCGAAACGAGGTTCTTTTTTCTTTCTGGCTGAAATTATCTGCGACCTGCCGCTGGTTTACGACGACCCCATGCGCGACCACTGCGGCACCTGCCGTAAATGCATTGACGCCTGCCCGACGGAAGCCATTAGTCCGCAAGGGTACTGGCTCGACGCGTCTCGCTGCATTTCGTACCTGACCATCGAACTACGGGAAGCGATACCATCGGCTTTTGCTCCCCAAATGGACAACTGGATGTTCGGCTGCGATGTGTGTCAGGATGTTTGCCCCTGGAACCGGTTTGCCAAACGCCACGAGGAACCGGCATTTGATCCACACCCCGATTTATTGGCTATGCGCAAGTCCGACTGGCTCGAACTGACGGAAGAAGTCTTCGGCAGGCTATTCCGAAAATCGGCGGTGAAACGAGCCAAATTCGAAGGGCTTGTGCGTACCGTTCGATTTTTGAATTCGGATACATGAGGCGAATATTTTCGCTGTTTTCCAAATTTTTCTAAAGTTCGGAAACCAACTTTTCCGGAATCCGGTTTTTTGTTTCGAGTTATGTATCTGACGACGCAACAGTTTGCATCGGCAGGACGTCTTATTGTGCAAGTCATCCAACTATATTTTGCCCATGTTGTCCCGTTTTTACACCCATTGGAAAGATTCGTTCGCCGGCATACCCATACGGGTCTGGCTGTTGTCGCTCGTCAGTCTCGTCAACCGCTGCGGTTCGATGGTGGTGGTCTTTTTGAGCATCTACCTGAATAAACACCTGGGTTTCGGTATTCAGGAAGCCGGTTATGTGCTGGGTTGTTTTGGTGCCGGGGCTTTGTTAGGAACGTATCTTGGGGGCAAATTGACGGACCGAATCGGCTACTTTCCGGTCATGATCTGGAGTTTGGTGCTGAACGGCCTTGTACTGGTATCGCTGATATGGATCAGCAATTTCTGGGCAATGTGTGCGGTTGTGTTTCTTCTCAGCACCGTTTCTGACGCATTTCGCCCGGCCAACTCGGTAGCCATATCCCGGTATTGCAGCCCGGAAAACCGCACGCGTTCAATTTCATTGTACCGGATGTCTATCAACCTCGGATGGGCGGTGGCGCCGGCATTGGGCGGCCTGATGGTTGCGCTCGGTTGGCACTGGTTGTATGTGGCCGATGGGGTGACCTGCATTCTGGCGGCCATCCTGCTCTGGGTGTACATGGCCCCCAAGCCCGGAGAGAAGGAATTGAAAACAGGCAGCGCCGAAAAGGCAGCCCCCCCCGTTCGGGTTACTGTGTCGCCTTATCGTGACATTCCGTTTTTGGTATTCATCGTGTTTACCACCCTGAATGCCATCGTTTTCATGCAATTTTTGTGGACGGTACCGGTGTTTTTCAAGGACTCGTACCACTGGAGCGAGCAAATGATCGGTTTGGTAACGGCAGTGAACGGATTGCTGGTGTTTATGGTTGAAATGCCGCTCATTTACGGCATTGAAGGCCGGAATTCGCGCTTGTATTACGTCCGGTTCGGGTTAGTGTTGTATGCTGTGTCTTATCTGTCCTTCCTGTTTCCGCCCGGCGGGTTGATTACCGCTATGATCTACATCGTTGCGATATCGTTCGGGGAAATGTTCGTGATGCCGTTCAGTTCCAATTTTGTATTCGCGTATGCTGAAAAAGGCAGTGCCGGCAGTTACATGGCGCTGTACGGAATCGCGTATTCGATTGCAAACATCATTGCTCCAATATTGGGAACCCAGGTAATCGCCCATTGGGGGTATCAGGTTTTGTGGTTGGTTCTCGGCGTATTGGCTGCGATCAGTTGGGGAGGATTCCGGCTGCTGGAGAAAAGAACCGAGGGTAAAAAAGTTCGGATGGCGGAGGCCGCAGCGTAGTGCAGAAAGTCATTTCCTGGCAGGGGCTGTTGCATAAGACAGCACCTGTTATGCAGTTGACAAACGGCCCCAGGTTTTGACATGATTTACAGGATTTTTAGCGCCAGAGCCGCCCTGATTATCCTGTAAATCATGTTCATCCTGTCTGAAAAAATCAATTCCTGTCAAGCAATACCTGTAAGACAGCCCAGTCCTCAAATTGGGCACAACTCAGCGGTCAAACCGGTGCAAATCGTATCGTTCGATCACACCGATCAGTTTTTCCGAGTACGAGCGATCAGTAGCATATCCGAGTCGCTCGAGTCCTTGCGCCCACTGTCGGTAGTTCCTGCCATATTTTTTCAGGGACGTATAACGACCTCCGGCAAGCATCTGGCTGTGTGCACGCCAACTCTCCCAGGGGTTTTTAAAAATCCGGAAAAAATCTTTGTGGTGGTCATCCAGGTGATTGGAACAGTGCCCATTATGGCATTTTTTTGAAAAACATTTCATGCCGAAATGGTTGTTGTTCCGAACAGCCAGTTTACTCGTTCCGAAACGACTTTCCACCAGGCCTTGCGCCAGACTGATACTCGCCGGAATGCCGTATTTCTTCATTTCCTGAATGGCAATTTTAGCATACCGGGAAATGTAACGATCAGCCTGGTTTTGTGACATCTGACTTACCCCGACCGGCGCCGCATCGTTTTTAGGTGCAGGAATGACTTTCGATTTAGGGGAACGCACCGGTTTGGTAAGTTCAGGTTTGAAAATGAGCGACTTCCCTTTGGGCTTGTCTTCCACTTCCAGGGAGGTTTCCACCGGCCCTGCGAATTCGGCGTATTCATCACCATCACGGTTGAACAGGTTGTTGCCCTGATCGGTGAACAGAAGTAGATAGCCAAGTACACTCAGAGTGCTCAACTTCACCAACGTGCGCTCGCGGAACACTCCCAGCGTATAGCGATTTGCTTGAAATTTGAAAGCGATCCAGTTCCGCCTCCAACGCATCAAAATCAGGCGAAGCAAACTTTGGATTGTCGGCAATTCCTTCTCTTCAAAAACCATACGACCGGGCATTTTTGCCTGTCTCGTATGCTTGAGCGGAACGCTACGATTGTTGTGTTTTCCAATTACGTCTTCCGTAATCGCGTACATTTTTGTTTTTCCCATGATGCCGGCGGAAGTTTCGTGATGAGAACTTTGTTAAAACCGACAGCAAAAGTAAAACACAAAATGTGTTTTAAAAACTTTTTGTGTTTAATTTTTTTTACAAAACCCGAATCGTTTTGCACACCCTTGAGGTTCAGTAAGTAACCGCAGCCCGGCGACGAAGACAGCGCATAACCGCAGCCTTCATGATGTCTCAAATGCTGAAACAACCAAACATGCCCTACCCCTCATCCTCCATGCTGTCGCAGTGGTAGTGTTCCCGAGGGCGCTGCGCCGGGCGATCGCCGCCACCACCTGCCGGCTTTTTCTCGGCCTGCATTTTTGAGATGATGCGCGCGCGCTCCTGGCGCACCCACTCCTGCATTCGCACATCTTCCGAGCGGTCGAAATACTGCACGCCGTCCACCCATGTCTTTTCGGCCTTGGCATATACTGCCAGGGGGTTATCGTTCCAAAGCACGAGGTCGGCGTCTTTGCCGGGCTTCACACTGCCCACTCGGTCGTCCACACGCAACATTTTTGCCGGGTTCAGGGTCACCATTTTCCAGGCATCTTCCTCGCCGACACCACCATACATCACCGTTTTGGCAGCCTCCTGATTGAGCCGGCGAGCCATTTCTGCGTCGTCGGAATTGATGGCCACGTTCACGCCCTGCTTGTGCATGATGGCGGCATTGTACGGAATTGCCTGGTACACCTCGAATTTGTACGCCCACCAGTCACTGAACGTACTGCCGCCCACGCCATGTTTGGCCATTTTGTCGGCCACTTTATAGCCTTCGAGAATGTGGGTGAATGTATTGATTTTAAAGCCGAATTTTTCCGCCACCCGCATCAGCATGGTGATTTCGCTCTGCACATAGGAGTGGCAGGTGATGAAACGTTTGCTCTCCAGTATTTCCTGCAAGGCTTCCAGATCGAGGTCTTTTCGGTACGGTTTGCCTGATTTTTTCAGGCGGGCGTACTCCTGGGCGCGGGTGAAATAATCGGTGTACACCTGCTCCACGCCCATGCGGGTTTGCGGGTAACGGGTACGGTTGTTGTCACCCCAGTTGCTTTGCTTGACGTTTTCGCCAAGGGCGAATTTGATCTGTCCCGGCCAGTTCTGGAATTTCAAATCCTCGGGAGCGGCGCCCCAGCGCAGTTTGATCAATTGCGTTTGGCCGCCGATCGGATTGGCGGAGCCGTGTAGCAGGTGGCTGCTCGTGACGCCGCCGGCCAGTTGGCGGTAGATGTTGATGTCTTCGGAATCAAGCGCATCACCGATGCGCACTTCGGCGGACGACTCCTGTGTGCCCTCGTTCACCGAGCGGGCTACGGCGATGTGCGAATGCTCGTCAATAATGCCGGCTGTAAGGTGTTTGTCTTTGCCGTTCACCACGACAGCATTGTCCGGAACGGCCAGTCCGCGCCCGATGCGCTGGATTTTTCTGTTGGAAACCAGCACATCCGTATTCCGCAGGATGCCCTCTTTTTCATTTGTCCACACCGTCGTGTTTTGGATCAAATAAGTCGCCGCAGCGGGTTTTTCCCGCAATCCAAAGGCTGTAAACGGCTGAATCATGGCGCCGCTTTCGGGCGCCGAAGCAGGTTTTTCCGGGCGTTTGGGGCGGTCTGCCGGAGCATCTCCGGTGCGTTCGGCGCTCCAGGCAGTCCAGGCGCCGGTGGAGAGCGTGCCTCGGCCTGACCAGTTTGTGCCACGCACTTCTCCGTTGAGCGACACGAATGCTTTGCCGGTGGTGTCGGGTTGGTAAGTGAGCAGAATCAAGCCGTTCCCGTACGACAGGTTGGCTTTGATCGAGCTGCTGTCCGGACGCATCAGATCGGCTTCGGGGGCATCGGGTTTGCCTTTCACCGTGAGTGCAAAAGCCTCGTTGCCGACGCGCAAATTGTATTTTCCCAACAGGTTGACACCCTCTAATTTTTCCTCGGTTACCGTGAAAGGTTTCCCTTGCACCCAGGTATCGAGTATTTTGGTTTCGGCTTTGAACACGTTGCCGGATGTAATGAAAAAGTTGGCCGTTTTGCCGGGCTCGAGACTGCCGACTTGTGCGTACGCGTTCACAAATTGCGCAGGTTGCCAGGTCAGTGCCTTCAGGGCGTCCTGTTCGGAGAGGCCGTTTTCTACTGCTTTCCGCAGGTTTGTCCAAAACTGTTTTTTATCGCGCAGGTCGGTGGTGGTCAGGGCAAATGGAATGCCCTGAGCCGCTACCCGGGCGGGATTCGCAGGAGCAAGTTCCCAGTGTTTCAGCGTGGCAAGCGACAAGTTGAGCGCATCGAAGGGATTGGATACGTCTTCGGCTTCGGGGAAGTTGAGCGGCAGAATCAGGCTTTGGCCGGTGGCTTTGACTTCATTCAGGCGCTGGTATTCGTCGCCGTTGGTTTTTACAATGTATTTTTTGCCAAATTCCTGGCCGAGGCGGGCGATGCGCAACACATCAAGTTTGTCGGCGGCTTCAAAAAATTGCGGCAGCGCTTGCAGGTCGTTCCAGGCTTCGAGCGAGAGGTTTCGTTCTTCGGCGGCGCCGGCGGCTTTGTACCAGTCGGCATCCAGATACGTCTGGCGCAGCAGGGCTACCACACCCATGAGCGAGGAGGGGTAATTTTGGGTGGAACTGCCCTTCCGGAACGAGAGGTAGTGACCGGCGCGGGGCATGAGCAGGGTTTCGTGTTCGCGTTCGTCGGACAGGGTTACCAGAGCGCCCGACCCGCGCGAAATGCCGTCGGCATTGTGGGTAAGTACGGCGCCGAAACCAAGTTTCCGCAGTTCGGAGGCGGCTTTTTCGTCGTTGGAAAACGCTTCAGCGGCACTGAATTCGGGCCGGAGCGCTTCGTTCCACGAATACGCGCCTTTTTTGTTGGTCAACGGCTGGGGCGCTTGCTGACCAAAGGCGCGGTTTTCCTGACGCTGGGCAGGCATGCCGTATCCGGCGGCGTACACGTCAATCAGTCCGGGGTAGATGGTTTTGCCGGCGCAATCGGTCACAACGGCGTCTTTGGGTACCGCCACACCTTTGCCGCATGCCACTACCCTTCCCTTTCGGATTACCAGCGTGGCGCTGTCGAATTTTGTTTTGTAGTCGGTGAAAATGGTGGCGTTTGTGAACGCATACGCCCGGTCGCGCACATCGGAGGGCGCCGCCTGCGGGTAGGTTTGTTGGGAAAAAATGCCGACAGGGAAGGCGAAAGCGCAGAGAAGCAGGAGGGTATAAGCACGTAGCCGCATGAGCAGGGAGGATTGTTTGCGGGCAAATGTAGGGGATGGCGGGAAATTCTTTACCGGCATTTATGCAACTCAGCCTCCAGGCTGAAGCCGGAGGGAGCCATCCTGAGTTTATGTAGTGTCTTATAGCGTAGTACCCGGAGATGTCCGGCCCCCGGCTTCAGCCGGGGTGAGTGAGTGGGTATAGATGACTAACCCCCGGCTTCAGCCGGGGGCGCCGCAGCCGGGGGCACACACGCACACCCCTCTCCATCAGGGGCTTTAGCCCTACTCATTCCAACATCTGCTCAAAACCATACACCCGCATGAACTCCTCGCACTCCTCCTCGAAAGTCTTTTTCCCGTGGTGCGCTTCCTGGTTTCGGATATACGCCCGCACGGCATCCAGCCCGGAAGCACCGACGGACACCGCATAGTAGTCCTCACACCATTGCAGACGATGTTTCAGTAGTGCTGTTTTGTTGTTCACCCAGAACGAACTCTCCCCTTTGAGTGCCTGAACGATTGTAGCGATATCTTGCTTCGCATTCATGGAAATCAGGCAATGCACATGATCCACATAGCCGTTGATGTGATCCACGTGGATGCCCTTGGCTTTGGCGTTTTCCCGGATGTGATAGAAGATGTCGTACCGAGCGGATTTTTCCAGGAGCGGTTCGCGGCGTTTGGTACCCCATACAACGTGTACCCAAATGTTGACGAAAGACATGGTAGATTAATTTTGGGTGTTACTATGGATAAATTTGGGGCTAAAGCCCCAGTTGGTATTCATTGCCCTGCTCCTAAACCCCGGCTAAAGCCGGGGTTTAGTGAAAGGTAAGTGGCGCCCGACTTGTACGTCTGTCCAAAGAGCGTGTGCAGGAAGGCTTCTCCTGCTACGACGCCAGATATGCACCCCTCACTATCCCCCGGCTTCAGCCGGGGTGCATTGTAAACTTACCCACGAAACTTATCCAGCAAATCCGCCAACTCCGTCGCCTCCGCTTCCGACAGCGTATTGCCGGGCATGTTTTTCGTATCCACAAAACCGGTGGCGTGAATATCAGCCAGCAGTTTTTTTCCACCCTCGGAAATGGTGACCACCACCATCCTGCGGTCGCCTTTATGCGGCACGCGCTCCACATGGCCGCTTTCACGCAATTTTTCCACCAGACGGCTCACATTGCTGCTGCGGTCAATCATCCTCCCTTTGATATCGAGCACGGAAAGTCCCTTCGGATAACTGCCGTTCAGAATACGCAGGATGTTGTACTGTGGGTGCGTAATGCCGAACGGTCGCAACTGCCGCTGCACGTAACAATCCAGCCAACTGGCGGTGAAAAGAATATTCAACATCGCGCGCTGGCGCGGTGGCATGGGCTTGGTGTTCTTTAATTCCGCTTCAATTTTCATGACGCAAATGTAAGTGTTCGCACACTAAATACATTTTCCGGGTAATTTTCAAATCACCCGCTGCGACATTTTTTCCCGGCCCGCGTCTACCCCAAAAAATTTTTCGCTATGAAACACAAAATCTTTGCCGGACTGGTGTCCGCTGCCCTCGCCATTGCATTTGGCAACTGCATGTTCCAAACCACAGAAAACCCTGCGACCACAACCGGCGCCGACTTGCTGAAACGCGGCGAATACCTCGTAAATGCCGTCGGCTGCGACGACTGTCACACGCCCTGGACCATGACGGAACACGGCCCGGAGCCGGACAAAACGCGCCGCTTCATGGGACACCCGGCTGCTCAACCGTTTGAAGTGACACCCGAGATGGTCAAGTTGGTATCCGAATCGCAGGTAGCGGTTTTTGGCCCCGGCAACACGGCTGTAGCCGGCCCCTGGGGCGTATCGTATTCCGCCAACCTCACGCCCGACGACACCGGCATCGGCTCCTGGACGGAAGCGCAATTCATCAAGGCTATCCGGGAAGGCAAATCCAAAGGCCTCGAAGGCGCCCGCCCGATACTGCCGCCCATGCCCTGGCAGATGTACCGCAATTTCTCCGACGACGACCTGAAAGCCATATTCGCGTTCCTGAAGTCGGTGCAGCCGATGAAAAATGCCGTGCCGAACCCCAAACCCCTCGCGGCAGAACTGACGGCGAAGTAACCGGAACACCGCATCAAGTCCATTCAAACCGGGCAAAAGCGGTTCGTTTCAAGGCTTATCCGTCCCGACAAGAGGCGTCGCCGTATAGCCGGCTTTTGAAACGGCAGCGGCGACGTCTTCTGCGTCAAGGGTGCCTGTTTTCACAGTCAGCACCTTGTCGGGAGAGGTGATGTCCACTTCCCAGTGTTGTGCGCCGACTACTTGATCAAGTTCTGGTGTAACATTGGCCACGCAGCCCATGCACTTGATGTTGGTTTTGAATTTCAGTACTTTTTCCATAATCCTTTAATTTATGAGTGATGAGCGATGCGTTCATTACGAGACTCATCGCTCATCGCTAAATTTTAAACGAAGGCTATTCCCCACCACACTCACCGAACTCAGGGCCATGGCTGCCCCTGCGATCATGGGATCGAGCATAAAGCCGAATGCCGGATACAGTACGCCGGCAGCCACGGGAATGCCGATAAGGTTGTAGATGAATGCCCAGAACAGATTTTGCCGGATGGTGGCCACGGTGCGGCGCGACAGGCGGATAGCTGCCGGAATATTGCTCAGATCGCTGCGCATCAGGGTCATTTTGGCCACGTCCATAGCGATGTCGGTACCTTGCCCCATCGCAATGCCGACATCGGCGCGGGCAAGGGCCTGACTGTCGTTGATGCCGTCGCCGACCATGGCCACGATTTTTCCCTGCTGCTGAAGTTCCTGCACGAACTGCTCTTTGTCGGCAGGCAATACCCCCGCGCGGAACTGTTCGACCCCGACCTCGGCAGCCACAGCAGCGGCGGTGCGGGGATTGTCGCCGGTGAGCAGGTACACCTCCACGCTCATGTTGCGCAGTTCGCGGATGGCCGCTGCGGAAGTCGGTTTCACGGGATCGGCGATGGCGGCAATGGCCTGCACCTGCCGGTTATCGGCGAAATAAACCACCGTTTTGGCTTCGACGGCCCACGCAGCGGCCTGTTGTTCCATGTCCGGGGAAATACCGATTCCATGTTCCTGCATGAGTGTCCAACTGCCGGCGAAGACGGGCTGTCGCCGGTATTCCCCCCGAATACCTTTGCCGGTAATGCTCGTCACATGGCCCAAAAGCACAGGGCCGGCGGTTTTTTCCAAATATGCTGTTACAGCTCCGGCCAGCGGGTGTTCGGAGTTGTTTTCCAGACTGAAAAACACGTTTTTCCACGCAGCCTCTGCATCGGGGTTTTCCCAGCGTAGGGCTTCCACAACGGGTTTGCCTATGGTGATGGTGCCGGTTTTGTCGAGCACTACGACCGTGATGCGGTGCGTCAGTTCGAGGCTCTCGGCGTCTTTGATCAGGATACCCTGCCCGGCGCCTTTGCCCACGCCGACCATGATGGCGGTGGGTGTGGCCAGACCAAGCGCGCATGGGCAGGCAATGACCAGCACGGTGACCATTGCCATCAAACCCTGTGTCAGGCCGTTTTCGCCGCCAAACAGCCACCAGGTGCCGAGTGCCGCCAATGCTATGCCGATGACCACGGGCACAAACACGCCGGCGATACGATCTACGAGTTTTTGCACAGGCGCCTTGGAGCCTTGCGCCTCCTGCACCATGCGGATGATGTGCGCCAGCAAGGTGTCGCCGCCGACTTTTTCAGCCACGAACTGAAAACTGCCCTTCTGGTTGATGGTGCCCGCCAGCACGCGGTCGCCTGCCGCTTTGGCCATGGGCACCGGCTCGCCGCTGAGCATACTTTCGTCCACGTACGAACTGCCCGATTGCACGAGTCCATCCACCGGTACTTTTTCGCCGGGTTTCACCAACAGAATATCGCCGATGCGCACCTGCGCAAGGGGAATTTCCGCTGTATGACCACCCTCGTACACCACCGTAACGGTATTGGGCTGCAATCCGATCAGTTTTTTGATAGCCGACGAGGTGCTTGCTTTGGCACGCTCCTCAAGCAGTTTGCCCAGCAAAATGAAGGCTACCACCACGCCGGCTGCCTCAAACCATACGTGCGCATGCAGGCCGCGGCTGTGCCAAAATTCGGGAAAAAGCAGGTTGAACACACTGAACAGGTAGGCTATACCCGTACTCAGCGCCACAAGCGTGTCCATGTTGGCTTTGCCGTAGCGGGCCTGTTTCCAGGCGTTGATGAAAAACGAACGCCCGAGCCAGAGCACCAGCGGCGTGGCCAAAGCCCACAGGACGTAGCCGATGTACGGCACATCCATGAAAAACATACCCAGCACCGCCAGCGGGACGGCAAGTGCGATAGCCCAAATGGTGCGCCGGCGCAAGTCCTCGTAATGTTCGCGGTGGATATTTTCCACGGTTTCCCGGGCGGCTTCGGTGTCGTCCACGATCAGGTCGTAGCCGATACTTTGCAGGGCGGTTTTCAGGTCGCCGGGCGAAACGGCGGCGGGCTGGTACTCCACCTGCACGGTTTGTGCGGCGAAATTCACAGCGGCGGACACCACACCGGGTTGTTGGCCCAGAATAGATTCCACACTGACGGCGCAGCCGGCGCAGGACATACCGGTGACGGGAAATTGTTTTCGGATCGTTTGCATGACATCTCGTTTTTGATGCTGCAAAGTTCTAAACTTACCTCCCGCCTTTCCAAACCACCTTCCCGCCGCGCACTTCCCCGCTCGGGAAACGCACTTCCAGCAGGTACAGCCCGTCGGCCAAGCCTTCGCGTTGCAGGTGAAGCCCCGGCGGCCGGGCGGAATATTCCCGGATGAGGTGCCCCAGCGGATCGTGCAACCGTACCCGGGCATCGGTTTCCAAAGGCAGATACAGGTAGTCGGTAGCCGGATTGGGGAACACATACAGCAGGCGTTTGCCGACCGGTTCCACCGTGGCCACGGACACGAAGTTAAGCCCCACGGTATGGAACACCGTATTGGTGAGCACCACCGAGTTGATGTCGAAGTAGATGCCCGCACGGTTTTCGATGCGCGAGCCGATCGGGTTGTCGCGTTTCTGCTGGATGGTGAATTGCACAAACCCGTGCGAGGCCGGCTCGTTGACAAAAGAATCGGGCAGCAGGATATCGTCGAAGCGCACAGTCAGGTAGCCGGCGCCCTCCAGTGTCCAGGTGTACGGGTGGCTGGAAGCGCCCATCCGCAGGGTGGACGGGTCGAGCAGGGGCGAAAGCGTGTCGCGCAAAACGACAAGGAAGGCCGTATCGGTACCGGTATTCTGAAAACCCAACTGGTAACTCAGCGGCGTGTTCGGCTCGATGAGGTGGTTGTTGGAAAAACCCACGGGGTAAGCCAGTTTTTCGTTCGGGTCGTAGGAGGCCACCACCTGGCGACACTCCAGATCGGTGAACGGGTTGCCGTCTTCGTTCATAAAAGCCAGCAACTGACTGGGCGTGGCTACGCCGTTGCAGTTGTCCAAAGCCAGCGAAGGCAGGCGAGGCATGGGGTGCCCCGGCTCTTGCGGCACCGTGATGCGGAACGTATTGCCGTCGGCAGGAACCACCTCCTGTTGTTCGGCGCCGGGCGGAAAGCCTGCGGGCAGGTTTCCGGTGCGCATGATCACCATGTCGTCAATGACAATGTACGGCAGCGGCCCCGAGGTAGGCCAGGCGCCGGTGTTGCGCAGGTGGAAATAAATGGAGTCGCCCGTGCATTGGACATCGGCTTCAATCTGAGCGCCCGACCAGGTTTCTTGCGAGGGCAGGCACACGCTGTCGGGGTAAATGTGCGCTTCCACACAGACATGCCGGCCGATCACAGTGGTGTCGCACAAGGCTTCCAACTCGATCTGAATGTCTTTGCAGGCGCCGGGCGGCAGGTCGCCGAGGGGGATCACGAGCGTGTCGCCGCTGAGGGTGTACGGCTCCGACACACTCTGCACGATCAGTACCGGATCAATAACCACATGCACCACGGCATTCGTGGCGGTGTCGGCCCCGATGTTGCAATTGGATACCGACCAGATGCCCGGGCGGCAGGGGCGTGTAATGCCCGCCGCCACGTCGGTGTACAAGACCGGGCAGTTCAGCAGCGGTTGCAGTACAAATTCCGCACCGGCGCCCTGTGTGGTAGGTAGAATGACTATGGTGTCGGTGTTGTTGCACACATTCCAGACGCCTGGAGGTGGCAGTACGTCAAGGACATAAGTGCCGGTATCCACATTCCCAAAGGAAAAATTGCCGAACAGCCCACTGCCGGTAGTGTACATGGTATCCGTACCGTTTCGGATGGCCCGCACGATAATCTGAGGCATTTTGAAGGTAAAATTATTAGGTATGCAGTCGTTGTTGGTATCCAGCACCAGGCTGCCGCCAAGGGGGTGATCGTTGTACACACAGGTGATGGTGTCCACGACGATTTCCGTATAGCAGATTCCGTACACAGGCGTTCCGTTCGGGCGTATGGATATATTGCCAGACGCGTCCAATTGGTAGGCCTTAATCTTGTAATTAAAAAGAGTGTCGTCAATGCCCTGTTCACAGCAGTACACTTTGAACGAATCGGCCTCACTGATGGCCTTTTCAAACTCGGTCGGGTAATCCGGGAATGGATCAATGCTCCAGTCGCATACCGGGTGCCCGTTGACCGGGTTGAGCGAATTAATACAATCGGTGAACGGTACAATACGCGAAATAACGATTTTGACGCCTCCGCAGTTGTCATACGAACCCGCGTCGGCCAGCAGGGCCGAGTGCCAGGCGACCTGCCCGTCGTAGCAGTCGTTCGGGTCGTCGGCGCCGAGGGTCACTACCACACCTGTTTGGCACAAGGCGGTCGGCGCTATGGTATCCCACACGGTCACCGCAAACGAACAGGTGGCGGTATTGCCCTCGCTATCGGTCACCAGAAAATGGTTGACGGTTTTTCCCACCGGGAATTCGGCGCCTGAGGGGTAACCGGCGGTTTGCGTGAGCGTCCAGCCGGGTTGGTTGTCGGACACATCCACGGAGTAGGAAAACGGAACGGTGCAAATACTTGGTGTCAAAAACAACGCCGCATTGGCCGGGCAGGTAATCTGCGGCACGGTGTCGGCCTGATACCGGCTTTCGGAGATTTCGGAAGAATTTGCCCGGACGGAAAAGGCGAGGCAAAGCAGCAGCAGAATGGAAAAAATCGTGCGCATAGAACAGGATTAAGGATGGTTTGCAATGCTGGTGAACTGAAAAACACGACCGGCGTACGCTTCTCCGGTTTTACAGGACAAAAGTCCGGTGCGGGATTTTGTTATTTTTGCACATTATTTCAGGATTATCAATTTAGTCTTGTGTCAATTTTTCAAAAACGCAACAAGAGAAAAGTGTCACAGAGGCTCACAGCGTTTGAAAGAACACAGAGTTTTTTGTCAATCCGCTGGAATCTGCGCTCTTAATCGGCAAAAAACTCTGTGTTCTTTCAAACTCTGTGAGCCTCTGTGACACTTTTCACGCGCAAGCGGCAAAAAAACTATGTGAGCCTCCATTCCCTCTGCGACATCATTTTTTTGACAGAAAACAATAATTATCAAATGACCGGAACCTTCCTGCTCGAACTTTGGAACACAATTTTGCCCGCCGAGCACCGGCATTTGTTGAAATTTCTGGAAAGCCCCGTGCATAATCAGCGGGCCGACGTGCAGGCGCTGGCGCAGTTGCTGCTGCAAACCCCCAATCCGGAGCGGCTCGACAAGCGGCTCGCCTTCGAGGCGATATACCCCGGGCAGCCGTTCGATCCCCTGCGGTTAAACCACCTCTGCTCGTTTCTCGTGCAGCGTCTCGAAGCCTTTTTGGCCTGGAAAGAATGTACCGATGATGCTGCCGGCCACGACCTGCTGCTGTGCCGCGCTCTGCGGCGGCGCGGTGCCGGCGCGCACTTCATGCGCCGGGCCGAACGCCTGGCCCGCGACCTGGAACAACAGCCGCAACGCAACGCCGCCTACCACCTGAATCGCTACCTGCTGGAACGCGAGCGCTACGAGTACCGGGTACTGCACGAACGCGAGTCACCCACCCTGTTTTCGAGCGTAACGGAGCCACTCAACCATTTTTTTATGCTCGAAAACCTGCGCTGGGCAGGCACCGGACTGTCCCTGCAAGCGCGGTACGGCGCTACTAACCTGCTGCCCTTTGCCGGCGGCGTGCTGGAGCAGGCCGAACACGCCGACCCCGACCGGCACCCCGAACTGGCCATGATGCGCCTCGGTTACCAAACCCTCAGCGACGTGGAAAACGAGGAAAATTTCCGCCGACTGAAAACCCTCCTCAGCGAAAAAGGCGAGCTGTTCAGTCCATCCGAAAACCGCGACCTGCACCTGCTGGCCATCAATTTTTGCCTGCGCCGCCACAACCGCGGCGAACGCCCCGCCTACACCCGGGAGGCACTCGACCTGTACCGAAGCGCTCTGGACAAAGGCCTGCTGCTGGAAAACGGCCTGCTGCAAAAATTTACGTTCAACAACATCCTGCGCTTAGCCTGCATCGCCGGCGAGCGCGACTGGGCCGGGCAATTCCTCGAACAGCACCAGTGCTACCTGCCCCCCGACGACCGCGCCAACACCTACCGCTTCAACCGCGCCTGCTGGCACTACCTCGGCGGCGAATACGCCCGCGTGCCCGGACTGCTGCAAACCTTCGACTTCTCCGACCGCGACACCCAACTCAGCGCCCGGCAAATGCTGCTGCGCAGTTACTTCGAACTGGAAGAATGGCAGACGCTGGACTCACTGCTGAAAAGTTTTTACACCTTCCTGCGCCGCCGGCACGACATCGGCTACCAGCGCGCGATGTACCTGAACCTCATCAAATACACCCGAAAACTGATGTCCGGCCCGCTCCCGCGCCGCAAGACCGAAGCCCTGGCCGGCCGCATCCGCGCCGAACCGTATCTGGCCGAGCGGGAATGGTTGCTGGCGAAG
>JAEUUV010000147.1 GCA_016787285.1 Saprospiraceae bacterium
CTGCTGGCCCGACGCGACACCTACAACGATACCGTGTACTTCTTTGACGAACTCGACTTGCACTTGAACACCGCCGTACAGATCAGTTTTTTAAAGGAAATCACGGAAAACTGGATTCCTCCGAATTGCCAGTTGTGGACAGCCACACACTCGCTTGGGTTCATTGAATACGCCAAACAAAGCGATCTGGCCGTCATTCTCGATTTTGACAACCTTGATTTCGACTACCCGCAGACTATCGTCCCGCAGTCGAAAGACCGACTGGATATTTATGAAATAGCAGTACCCAAGAGTATACTTTTTGACCTGCTGAAAGGCAAAAAATTAGTGGTCTGTGAAAATCAAAACGACGAATACTACAACCTGATAGGGCTGTCCGACACGATTTTTGTCGGCGTAAAAGATGCCCGGGATGTGTTTCTGAACATCAAACGCGACGACCGCTATTACGGCTTGCGGGATCGAGATTTCCTTTCCGATGCCGAGATCGAGCGTATTCAGCAACGATATCCGCGCTACCGGGTGCTTCGGTACTATGACTTTGAAAACTATCTCTACCACCCGGATAATATCGCTGAATTAGCACCGGACGGCTTTGATCCGGCAGACTATCTGGCAGAAATTGTTCGGCAGAAAAATGAGCGTCAGCGTTACATCACGGCCAAACTGGTCGCTTCCCGTCAAAACTACGAGGAGTTTAAAACCGATGAGAAGTTGCGGGACAAGAATACCGATGCTCTTGTGGACGACTTGCACAGTGATGATTTTAACCGGTTTTACAAGTATTTCGACATGAAAGAGGAATTCAAAAAGAATTACCTCGACCGGTTTAACCTTAGGAAAGATGCACTTGTCGGTACCACGTGGTTCAAGAGCCAAATCGCGGGCTTGCTTCAATAATTCTCATACTTTGCTGTCTGTGCATCCTGAAATCCCCCCCGCCCCCATCCTCCTCTTCGACGGGGTCTGCAACCTCTGCAATGCTTCAGTGCAGTGGGTTTTGCAACGCGACCGTGCCGCAGTTTTTCGCTTCGCTGCCCTCCAATCGGAAGCGGGGCAGGCTTTACTCGCGCGTTTTGGCCTGGAGACGGCACACTTCGACACCGTGGTGCTGGTAGACGGCGACCGGATTTTTACCCGTTCGGATGCCGCACTCGAAATCCTGCGCCGACTTGGAATGCCCTGGTCGGCGCTCGCGATTTTGCGCTGGGTACCCCGCCGACTGCGCGATGCCGTGTACAACTGGGTGGCCCGGAACCGCTACCGGTGGTTTGGGCGGCAGGAACAATGCCTTCTGCCGCGCAAGGAATGGGCGCAGCGTTTTTTGTAATTGACCAACCCTGCCAAGGTGTGCCGCACTTCATGTACTTTTACGCAAAATTTTGACTATGACATTCCGACAACAACTTTTGCGGTATCTGGCCGGCATCGGTCTGCTCGTTTTGTGCTTGCTGCCCGGCTGTAAGTCCGACCCGACGAGTGCCTGCGGCAAGGTTGAATTCAGCAAGGAAAATACCGTAACCGTGCGTATGGAAGCAGCGGCTACATCGCTCAATCCCATCCTGCCGGGACCGGGGTACAACCGCTATGCCTCCGCCAATATTTTTCAGGCGCTGGCCATTGTGGAACCGAAAACACTGGAACTGGCGCCTGTGCTGATCAAAAAAATACCCACGGTATATTCCGTGACGAGCGGCCCCCACCAGGGCACACTCGCCTACGATTTTGAAATTTACGACGAGGCGGTGTGGGACAACGGTTCCCCGGTGACGGCCAACGACGTGATTTTTTCCCTGAAAATTATTTGCCACCCCCAACTGCCTCTCGGCGAATGGCTGGGGTATCTGGAGTACCTGAAAACCGTGGAGGTGGACCCGAACAATCCCAAAAAATTCACGGCCTATTTCACCAAGT
>JAEUUV010000160.1 GCA_016787285.1 Saprospiraceae bacterium
GTCGAGCGACTACGGCAAGATCCGCCGCATGTTCCGCGTGGGCAACGAGGGCGAGAACCTCGCCATCCTCGAACAGATCGTGCGCGACGGCGCGGTGCAGGCCGCCATCACCGCCCAGTTCAGTTTCGAGAAACGCTGGACCCGCGACGATTTTATCAGCCTGCTTTTTTACATGGGCTTGCTGACGATCAAGGATGCCGAATTCGGCCAGTTGGCCTTTCAGGTGCCCAACCACGTCATCACCGAACTGTACTACCGTTATTTTCAGGAAATCCTTTCTGAGCAGGCCAACCTGCGCCTCGACGATATGCGCCTGACCGACCGGCTGATCGCCTTGGCCAAAGACGACGATATCGGCCCCATCGCCGAGGCGTTGCAAACGGTGCTGGAGCGCCTGTCGAACCGCGACGCGCGCGGCTTCGACGAGAAGTACGTGAAGGCCACCCTGATGGCCCTGCTGGTGCCCGCCGGGGTGTACGGCACGTTCAGCGAGTACCCCGTGGGGCAGGGCTACGCCGACATCGTGCTGTGGCGGCGTCCGCCGATCCTGGAACCCAAACACCAGCACCTGCTGGAGGTCAAGCACCTGAAAAAGCGGGACGCCGCGCAATTGGCCGAGACCGCCGAAGAGGGCCGGGCGCAACTTCGCCGCTACTTGGCCCACCCCGACATCGCCCGCCGGGGCGACGTGCTGGGCTGGCTGCTCGTGGTGGTGGGGTACGAGGTGGCGGTGGCGGAGCGGGTGGGCTGACGGCGTTTTCAAGGCGATAGCCGGGTATTCAAAAATACCCCCTTACTTTGCCCCCATTCACCGGTTCGCCACCCATGCTGCAAGATCAATTCGGACGCATACACGATTACCTGCGCATTTCCCTGACGGATGCCTGCAACATGCGTTGCACCTACTGCATGCCGGAGGAAAAAACGCCCTGCATGCCCTCGTCCCGACTCATGTCGGTGAATGAAATTGAAACGCTCACGCGGATTTTTGTGCAAAACGGCGTGCGGAAAATCCGGCTGACCGGCGGCGAGCCGCTCGTGCGCAAGGAGGCCCGGGAAATCATCGAACGGCTGGCCCGCTTCCCCGTCGAACTGACGCTGACCACCAACGGCGTGCTGGCCGACGAATTTCTCGACACTTTTTTAAAAGTCGGTATCCGCTCGCTGAATGTAAGTATGGACTCGCTGCGTCCGAGCGCGTTTTTCAGCATCACCAAACGAGACTACGGCGAGCGGGTACGCCGTAACATCCTGCTCCTGCTGGACGCCGGTTTTCATGTAAAAATCAATGCCGTGGTCATGCGCGGCGTGAACGACCACGAGGTGCCCGATTTCATCGAACTCACCCGCCACCTGCCGCTGCACGTGCGGTTCATTGAGTTCATGCCCTTCGACGGCAACCACTGGGAACACCCAAAAGTGGTGCCTGCAGCCGAACTGCTGGAGCGCATTGCCCGGGATTTTTCCTTTGTGAAACTCCAGGACGGTGTACACGACACGGCAAAAAAATTCACCGTCCTGAACCACGCCGGCACGTTTGCGCTCATCAGCACCATGAGCGCGCACTTCTGCTCGGGCTGCAACCGGCTCCGGCTGACCGCCGACGGGAAAATGAAAAATTGCCTGTTTTCAAAAAATGAAACCGACCTGCTGTCGCCCCTGCGAAACGGGCTGGACGTGGAGCCGCTGATCCGGGATTGCCTGAACCAGAAAGCGCGCGAACTGGGCGGCCAGTTGCAGCCCGATTATCATAAAATTGACGCTGAAACCTTGAAAAACCGCAGCATGATCGCCATTGGCGGGTGAAGAACTGAACAAATGATTTCCGTAACCGAAGCAAAAAAACGTATTGCCGAACACGTGGCCCTGCTGCCTCCGGTCGAGATTTCGCTCGCCGAAGCCGGAGGCATGGTGCTGGCCAAAGACATCTGTTCGGAAGTGGACATGCCGCCCTTTCACCAGTCGGCTATGGATGGCTATGCCGTCCGGTTCGACGATCTGGCCGGCGGCCTGCCGTTGCGGGTAGTCGGCGCCATTCCTGCCGGCACTTATCCTGACAGGATGCTGAACCCCGGCGAAGCCATGCGGATTTTTACCGGCGCCCCTGTGCCGGAAGGCGCCGACACGGTGGTGATGCAGGAACTCGTAACGACCGACGGCGACCAAATCAGAGTGGAAGACCGGCTGCTGCAACGCGGCGGCAATGTGCGCCCCCGTGCTTCGCAAACCCGCAAAGGCGACGTAGCCATGCCGGCGGGCGAACGACTTTCGCCCGGCGCCGTCGGTTTTCTGGCCGGACTGGGGGTGGAAAAGGTGCATGTGTATGCCCGACCACGTATCGCCCTGCTCATTACCGGCAACGAACTGGCGCCACCGGGCAGTCCCCTGCAACCGGGTCAGGTGTACGAGAGCAATTCCTTCACCCTCGCCGCCGCCCTGCGGGAACTGCGCATCGAACCAGTGCTGGTTTTTCGCAGCGAAGACGAGGAGCACCGGATTGCAGAATGCGTAAAAACCGCACTCGAATCCTGCAATATGTTGCTCGTCACCGGCGGCATTTCCGTAGGCGACCACGATCTGGTGAAAAAAGTCCTGGATGCCTGCGGCGTGGAAACGATGTTTTACAAAGTGAAACAACGTCCCGGCAAGCCGCTTTTTTTCGGAAAAAAAGACCGGGTGCTCGTATTCGGGCTACCGGGAAATCCGGCTTCGGTGCTGACCTGTTTTTACCAGTACGTGGCGCCGGCAATTCGGCAAATGACCGGTGGCGCCACGCCTGCCCTGCGCGCACAAACCCGGACGCTGGCCAAGGATTTTACCAAAAAAGAGGGGCTGACGTTTTTCCTGAAAGGCAAACTCGACGGCGATTTGGTGCTCCCCCTGAACGCGCAGGAATCATATCGCATGAATTCGTTTGCCGAGGCGGATTGCCTGATCGTACTGGACGAACACCGCACCGAGTACCGGGCCGGAGAGCCGGTGGAGGCGCATATCCTGCCCGTCTGATCTGAAAGATTATGGATTTTGATCCCGGATTTTTGTTTCTGCTCCTGCTGGTAGCCTTTTTGTACGCTTCGGTAGGGCACGGCGGCGCCAGTGGTTATTTGGCGCTCATGGCGCTGTACGGTTTCGCCCCGGAAATGATGAAGCCGACCGCCTTGTTGCTGAATATTTTCGTTGCCTCCTCGGCCTTTATTTCCTACTACCGGGGTGGATACTTTTCGTGGAAACTGTTTTGGCCGTTTGCATTGGCGGCAGTGCCTGCGGCGTATTTCGGCGGCATGCTGAGCACGTCTGTGGTGTTGTACAAACAATTGCTTGGCGCATTTCTGTTGGTGGCCGCACTCCGTTTTGTGCTGCCTTTCGAACGGTTTTCCATTGCTAAAAGGCCCGTGAATCCATATGCTGCTCTGCTGATCGGCGCGGGTATCGGACTGTTTTCGGGCATGATCGGGATCGGAGGCGGCATTATCCTTTCGCCCCTGCTGATTTTGTTGGGCTGGGCGGATATGAAACAGGCCGCTGCCGTGAGCGCGTTGTTTATTTTGGTCAACTCGGTTTCGGGTCTGTTGGGTCAACTGCAAACCGGCATCAATTTCAGTCCTGATATGCTGCTTTATGTCGGTGTGGCGTTTCTCGGCGGATTGGGCGGCGCGTATTCCGGTGCGTTCAAATTCAATCAAACTACCCTGAAAATCTGCCTCGTCCTTGTGTTGTTTATTGCTTCCATAAAACTTCTTCTTACTGCCTGAAACATGAAAATCAACATACTTGCCTTCGGGAAAATCGCCGAAATCCTGCCGCAACAGGAATGGGAACTGGCCGGAACGGAAACCGCCGGCGCCCTGCGCATACGGTTGGAAACGGAATACCCGGCCCTGAAAAACCTGCGCTATCGCCTCGCGGTGGACAAACAACTTGCCAGCGACGACACTCGGCTCCACGACAACTCGGTGGTGGCACTGCTGCCGCCGTTTTCGGGAGGGTAGGGCGCCACGGGTTGGTGCAGGTTGCCTACTTTTGTCCGGTATGAAAAAAAATCTTCTGCTCCTGCTGTTTTCGGTTTGCGCCTGCGGGTACCTGTATAGCCAGCCCGTTTCTTTCCTGACCTACAACATCCGCTACGACAACCCCGCCGACAGCGGCGACGCCTGGCCTAAACGCCGCGAATTCCTTGCCGGCCAACTGCGTTTTCATGCGCCCGATGTATTTGGTATTCAGGAAGGCCTGAGACACCAGGTGGTCTACCTGCTGGATCAACTGCCCGCCTACAATATTGTGGGAGTGGGCCGCGACGACGGACACGAGGCCGGGGAGTATTCCGCCTTGTTTTTCAAAAGAGACCGGTTCCGGCTGCTGGAGTCGGGCACGTTCTGGTTGTCGGAACGCCCCGATACCGTGTCAAAAGGCTGGGATGCCGCTCTGCCCCGGATATGCACCTGGGCCTTGCTGGCTGAAAAGCGCGGCAAGCGCAAGTTTTTGGTGTACAACACCCATTTCGACCATATCGGCAAAGAGGCGCGCAAGTCGTCGGCAGCCCTGATCCTGCGCAAAATTCTGGAGAAAAACACCAAAAACTACCCCGTTGTCGTGATGGGCGACCTGAACTCCGGCCCGAACAGCGAGCCGGTCTGGATGTTTTCCCAAAACCTGCACGATGCATACGCCCATACCGCCGAGCCGCCCTTTGGCCCGCCGGGCACGTTCAACGGCTTCAAATTCCACGATCCGGTAGAACTCAGGATTGACTACATCTTCGTGTCGCCCAACCTGAAGGTGCAGAAATACGCCGTCCTCAGCGACTCCAAAAACTGCCACTATCCCTCCGATCATCTGCCGGTATTGACAGTTTTGAGTTTTGAGTGATGAGTTTTGAGTCCCACAGGGCACTCATCACTCATCGCTATAAAAATTACATGAGTCGGAAACTGGAGGCGCCGAGCAGGCCGCTGTCGCAGTATACGGCGGCGATGTAGTTTCCGGCTTTAAGTTTTTCCTCGAGTTTGTAGTTGAACGTCATGCGCTGGGTCTCGACGAGGTTTACCGTACGGGTTTGCTGGGCGATGATCGGGATGTCGCCGGTAGGCGCCGAAATGGTCACCTTGGTGGGGTTGGCGGCAGCAATGGGCTTGCTGTTGGCATCGGTGATGACGAGGTAAAGTTTTTGCGGACCGCGGTATTGTTCGGGTACATCGGCCAGGTCGAAACTGACGGTCAGGTTGCGCACGCGGCGTGCCTTGGCGGTCAGTTTGTCCGTTTTGCGTTCCATTTCTACGCGGAAGGAAGTAGCCTTGAACCGGGCGGACTGGGTCTTTTTGACCTGCTCGGCCAATTTGCTGTCGAGGTCGCCGATTTTGGCCGAGAGTTGGACGGTGCTGTCGCGCAGGCCGGCATTTTCGGCTTTGAGGGCGGCTATTTCGGCTTTGAGTTGTTCGTTTTCGGCACGCAATACGGCGAGGATGGCCTCGTACTCCGCCTTTGCTTTTTGCAGGCTTGCCACCTGCCCTTGCAGTTGGGACAACTCTTTGGTGTTCTGGTTTTTCAACTGCTTGATGACGATTTCCTTCTGCTCAATCACCGACGCGGAGGCGCTTACTTTCCCTTCCAGTTCCTCGTTTTCGGATTGCACGCTCAGGAGTTCGCGTTGCAGGCTGTCGAGGCTGCTTTCCAGATTGGTTTTTTCCAAGGTCAGGGTTTCAATCAGCGCTGCCTGGCGGGCTTTTTCGGCATTGGATGACTTGACGTACCAAATCATAGCGCCGAGGGCGACCACCAGAAGAATGCCGGCGATGATGGCAATTGCAGTTTTTTGTGTAGACCGTGTTTCGTTGTCCATGTCAGATACGTAGTTGAAAATTGTTTGAATGATTGGATTGACAGCGCCAAAAACGGCATTTTTCGCCGATGCGTGTGCATGAGTGGGAAAAAAGGTGCGTAGTGGTTTCCAAAAACCTGATCGAAGTATCAATGGCTCAATGAATCACGACAAATTGCCGAAACAACGTACTGATTTCACTGTGGAGCAAAGCAGTATAGATTCCTGCCGGAAAAGACTCTGTAGGTATTTCCCAAGCGGTTTTTCCTGAATTTAATTGGCGGCTCTGCTTCAAAACTGGCTTGCCTGTTGCATCCAGAATTGAGAGTTCAGCAGGGGTGGACTGTCTTGATTCAATTTGTAGCATGAGCGGCTTCCCACTACGAACTGGATTTGGGAGTATACTAAAAGCCTGCGCGGCGCCCGGTGTAATTTGATCTGTTTGGGAAAATGGATTACACCAAGAAATATTGAGTTCATAAAAACGACTGCAACTCTTTGCGTCGCTAATCTCCAGCAGATAGGTGCCTGGCTGTGGTACCGTGAACTCAATGTACTCGCCGGGCTTGCGTTCCGCAGGCGGCGTATGAATAATTGCCTGAACCGAGGAGTCGGAATCCAAGACCATGCGAATGGTGTACACCCCCTGTTTGTCCCACTCGGGATACCCTCCTCGCACGCGAAACCCACCCATGCAGCCGTCAATTGACAAGTTACGCATCTCGACCGATTTCAGATACACCACAGAAAATGACTCAATTATTCCCACATCCACACAGCCTGGTTCCAGAAGACCTGCAGGGTAATCCGTTACGGTGATCGGTGCAAACGTTAGCATAGCGTAATTCCCTTGCCCGAAAATGGGGCTATTCACAAAATTGCCGTTGTTGATTAGGCAAAAGTTGCCGTCCTGAGTTATCGGGAGCATCCAAAAACCGGTGCCGGCTGCACCTGGCCAGAGGCAGGAGTCGCTCAAAACAGCCATGTCGTTTCCATCTTTTGTGGGAGGGCAACGATAAAGTGCAAAACCGATTCCGGGCGGGGTGACGGGATCGGGATCCATGAATATGGCGTCGCCATTGTGGTGAAGGCACATCGTGTCGCCGGAACAGAGGAAAATGGTATCTGGAACATTGTCGTTGCTTTGCCCCTGAATTGGGCCAAAACTAAACGTACCGACCCAACAAGCGCCTTCCGGCAAGGCAAGGTCATGAGGTTTGCTAACAGGAGCCGGGTTTTGGGCATGAAGAAAAGCGGTGACAAGGCAAAAGATTGCCGGGATTAGAAGATGGCGCATGACGTTCGGTTTACGGATGAAAAAATCGGATGGAGCACCGGACGCAACAAACACCATGCCCCAGGGTTTTTTATTCAAAACAAACAACCCATTTGACGGCAGAATTGCCAAATTCGACGTGTCACCGAAGTCCCTTCAACCGCTTTTTCAAATCCCCCCACAACTCCACAATATCCTCCGACACCCGGAAACGAATCACCAGCAGGGCAAACAGCAGGGCAAACAACCCGGAACGCAGCGCGATGTTGACGAGTGCATACTCCGTGGACGGCAAAAACCAAACCGCTGCCATGGCGGCAACCGCCAGCACGCCGGCCAAAATCATACTCCGGGTGAACGGCTGCATCCGGAATTTGGTCCACACCAGAACCAGCCCGAACAGGTTGTAGCACGTGATCGAAAGCAAAGTGGCCACGGCGGCGCCCGGCAGCCCGAGTATGGGTATGAGCCAGATGTTGAATCCGACATTCGCAAGGGCAAGCAGGCAAAAGGCCACCAACGAGTAGCGGTAATATTTCGAGTAGTATACCAAGGGGCTGTTCAGGCTCACGGCCATTTCGATCAGTTTGCCGATACACAAAAACAGCAGCACGAATTTCCCCTGCGATACATCCACTTTATTCGGCATGAGTTGGTACAGGTCATCCACAGACACCCAGATACAACCGAAAAGTAGCAAACCTGCAATGAGTAAATTGTTGGACACTTTGTGGTACAGGCTGCGCAGTTCCGACCAGTTTTCCTCGGCTAAGTACTTGGTCATAAACGGCACACTGGCTGCGTGCAGGCCTTTGATCGGGATGTCAATGGCCACGGCGATGTTGAGCGCGATGGCGTAAAAACCGGTGCGCTTCATGTCGGTCAGCGTTCCCACAAGGAACGTATCGGCCCGAACGGCAAGGAGTATGGCTACGCCGGACACCATGACGAAGCCGGCGTATCCGGCTATGTCGCGGCGTAATTTTGGCGTTAAAAAATCAAAATTTGGCCGGGCAAAACGCTCACCCATGGCATACAGGTACACGACCAGCGCTATGGTGACGAGTGAAAAGTGCAGAACCAGCAGATGCAGGACGGTCGGCAAATCGAGCCAACCCAACCAGAGGGCTACAAGCAAAGAGGGCAAGGCCAGTTTCAGGGAAAAATCGAAGAGCAACGAGGGCACTACGATCCGTTTGAGGTTGGCGGCATATTGCACAAAAACCGTGGCCAGCGTGTACAGCAACGTCAGGGGGAAAGCCACCCAAAGGTACTCCTGGTGCGTCAGGGAATCTTCGGCAACGAGGGGTTTTATCGTTTCCCAAAAAAACAACGCGATGCCGGCGCACACCGTCCAGCCGAACAAACTGAGGCCAAGCAGTACGGTTAAAAAACCGTGGTGCCCACTCGGCTTGTCTTCAAAATAGGGAAAAAACCGCAGGGCAATCGCGCTGCTGGCAAATGAAAACAGCGGAAACCCGATCATACCGATGCTCAACAGGTACTGCACCAGCCCGTAGGCTTCTACCACTTCCTCGCGGTTGTACACAAACAGCGTACTGGCCACGCCAACGGCCAGCCCCACGAAGTTGACGATCGAATGTTTGATTCCCTGTCGCTGAATGACGCCCATGTCCGATTATTCCACCACTGCGAGTCGTTTCACCGTCGCGCCTTTTTCATTTTGCAACATGACGGAGTACATACCGGCGCTCAGGTGGGTGGTCGGCACTTCAAACTGATTGTCGCCGGCAAACACCCGGTAGCGCTGCTGGTAGCAAACACGCCCGGCAGCATCGCACAGGGTCACCGCCAGATCCATCGTCTGCTCGGAGTCTATGCGGAGCAGGGCCGGAACACCCGACACAACCGGGTTGGGCGTGAGAGCAATGACGGTCGAACGCTCCAGATCGTTGGTGGCCGACAGGTTTTGTGTGCGGAACGACCCGATTTGTGCATTGTCGTAGGGTTGGCAAACGTCCCAGTCGCTGTACGCCCGTACGCGCCAGAAGAGCGTCCAGTTGTTGGGCATGGGCTTGTTGACTAAAATGTGATTCGAGTCAACCAGAGTCTCTGAATAATACAGGGGCGCAAAGGAGGGCGAGCGGCTGATCTCAACAGTGTAGTACCGGGCGCCGGGCAACTTGTTCCATTTCAGTTCAATATGGTTGTACTGCACACTTTCGCTGGAATCTACCGGGCTGACCAGCACGATCTGGGCGTTGTCGTCCAGTTCGGGCAGGGGGTTGGAAATCTGAAGGTACTGATCGTGTTCGCTGTGCAGGTTGGCCCGTACGGCGGCAATTTGTTCGTCGGAAAACCGGGAGGCGCAGGCATCGTTGGCATAACTCATGATCAGTGATCCGTCGGACTGGAATGCCACGCCGTTCGGGTCATGCTGAAGCGTGCTGCTACGCTGGTTGCCGTTGCACTGCCAGCGGTCGTTGAGGTAGTCCGGCTCGGTGTCGCAGAAGCGGTCGCCACCGGTGTAGCAATTGGTGCCGTCGGTTTTTTCCACATCACGGCTGTTGACTTTGGTCGGGGCCGGCTGGGCGTAGTTCCAGGTAAATCCTTCCCATCCCACGAAGGTGTGCGGGAGCGAAAAATGGTGCCCGGCTTCGTGTGCCCAGGTCGTGTTTCCGACACCGGAACAGCCGGTTTTCAGCACAATGGCGTCGTACCAGGCATACCCGCAGTTGCCGGCAGGATCGGATACGACAAAAGCATTCAGGCGGTCCTTGATTCCGGGAATAACCGAGTTGATCATATTGTACCCGCCGTTCCAGTCATGTACATGCCAACTGGAATTGTTATGGTAGCGGACGGCGTCGTTGGGCATCAGGTAAAACCGGATGTAGGCAGGCGCGTAGGCTTCGTTCATTTCGCAGATGGAATTCAGGACGATATCCAACGGCGCATAACCGCCGCCGTTGTTGTTGCCCACTATATGTACGGTCATGGGCACGTATAGCCAGGTCGTATCGCTGTCGCCGCGTTCGGTTGGGTTGAAAATGCCCGTATGGCGCTGGTACCAGTCCAGCCAATCGGAGCTCCCGGTATAGCCGCACCAGTTGGCGCCGCTTTGTTGAGCCGAGGCTAATAGGCTGATTGACAAATAAAAAAGCAGAAAAGCAATGCGCATTGCACGAAAGGTTTGAGCAGTTGGTTGGGTGGTTGGCCCGAATTCGCCGCAAGTTAGCACGCAGGCAGTGGTATGCGCTGCCTGCGTGAGGTTACTTTTTTGTCAAGATGCCAACATTAGCATACTTGAGGCTCTCAAACAACTGAACTCTATTTCAGGTAGGCATCCAGCCAGCGGTAAAACTCGCGTTGCCACATCAGGCTGTTCTGCGCTTTCGACATCCAGTGCCCCTCGTCGGGGAAACTGACCAGACGCGAGGGGATACCGCGCAGTTGCGCCGCCTGAAACGCCTGCATACCTTCCGAAAACGGCACGCGGAAGTCGAGTTCGTTGTGCATGACGAGGATGGGGGTGTCCCAGTTTTTCACGTACAGGTGCGGGCTAAACTTGGTCCAGCCGGCGCCTGAGGGACTGTCCCAGTACGCTCCGCCGAGGTCGTAATTGGCAAAAAACAGTTCTTCGGTGGTGCCGTACCAACTGACGGTGTTGAACATACCGCAGTGGGAAATGAACGCCTTGAAGCGTTTGTTGTGGTTGCCGGCCAGCCAAAACACCGAGTAGCCGCCGAAACTGGCGCCCACGGCGCCCATGCGTTGTGCGTCCACAAACGGCTCTTTGGCCGCCGCATCGGAGGCCGAAAGCAGGTCCTGCATGGCTTGGCCGCCCCAATCGGTGCTGATGGCCGCGTTCCATTCCTGCCCGTACGGGCCGCCCGGCATACCGCGCCGGCAGGGCGCAATGACGACGTACCCTTGCGAGGCCATCAGTTGCAGATTCCAGCGGTAGGAAAAAAACTGGCTGACGGCCGACTGTGGCCCGCCTTGGCAGTACAGCAACGCGGGGTATTTCTTTTTGGCATCAAAATCGGGCGGCAATACGAGCCACACGTTCATGTCCTTGCCGTCGGTGGTTTTTACCGTGCGGCGTTCCACTTTAGCCTGCGCGACGTTGTTCCAGGGTTCGGCGGTGACGGCGCTCAAGGCCCGGGCTGCGCCCGTTTGCGGATCTACCAGGAACACCTCGGCGGGCGTGGTCATGGATACCCGCGCAGCCACGAGGCGGTCGCCGGCCACAAACAGCGAGGTGTAGTCGTGCTGACCGCTGGTCACCTTGCGAATCTTGCGATCGGCCACACCGATCTGGTGAATCTGATAGGTGAAATCGTTGGAACTGAGGAAGTACAGCGATTTCCCGTCGGCGGCCCACTGCGGGTGGTTGGCCTCGAATTTCCAGCCTTCGGTAAGTTCGGTTCGGTTGTTGTCGCGGGTGTCGAGCAGCATGATACGCGTGCGGTCGGCCTCGTAACCGGCTTTTTCCATACTCGTCCAGGCTAAGTAGCGCCCGTCGGGCGAAAAGATGGGGTCGAGGTCATAGCCGGGCATGCCTTCCGTGATGTTGAGTGTTTTGCCGGAGGCGAGTTCATACAGGTACAGATCGGCGTTGGTGCTGAGCGCTTCGGCGGTGCCTTGCAGTTTGCGGCAGGCATACACGATGAAGCGGCTGTCGGGACTCCAGGTGATCTGTTCCATGCCGCCAAGGGGGCGCAAGGGGCTGTCGAACGGCTCGTTCATAATGTTCACCGGACTGCCCAGGGTCTTGCCGTTCTGGTAGCGGACGTAAAAAATGTTGCTGTACTTGTAGTTGTGCCACGATTTCCAGTGGCGGTAAAACAGCCCGTCGGAAATGCGTCCGGAAGCCTGCGGCAGGTCGGGATACAGGTCGGTGGGCGACTGGTCGAACTTGACATGCTGGGTGAAAAGCACATGCTTGCCGTCGGGCGAATACCGGAATCCGTTGATCTCAACGTCAGTGACCACCGCCACAGCGCCTCCGCTCAGGCCTACCTCGCAGAGTTTGCCGTCGCGGATAAAGCCGATGCGCCGGCCCGAGGGGTGGAACGCCGCATCGGAGGCGCTGCCTGCTGCGGGATCGGTCAACGGGCGCGTCTCAAATGTTTGCAAGTCAACGAGAAATAACCCGCGGGTGCTTTTGTTTTTCTCCATGTCGAACCGCTGTACACCGTACACGGCGTACTTGCCGTCGGGCGACACACAATCAATACCCACGCGTCCGACTTTCCAGAGCAGTTCGGGGGTGAGCAGTTGTTTTTGGGTTTGGGAAGTGGCCAGATTACTCATCAGCAATACGGATAAGGTAAGAAAAAAAGTGCGCATACGATTTTGTCAATACTTTTGGCGGTGATCAAAAAAGGCAAAAGTAACTGCACAACATGAAACAATACCTGATGGAGGGCATCGGAACATTTCTTCTGGTGCTTTTGGTCGTTTTGATTTCCAACAATGCCCCCACCGAAACGGCGCCGATTGCCTACGGAGCGGCGGTAGCAGCCTTGCTGTATGCCGGACGGGAGGTGTCGGGCGCCCATTTCAATCCGGCCATTTCGCTGGCCATGCTTATCCGGGGCGGACTGGAGCGTTGGGATTTTCCGTACTACCTCGCTGCGCAAGTTGCGGGCGGCGTCATGGGCGCCATACTGGCTGTCTTTTTGATCCGTTGCGGCGGCACTGCCGAAACAGCTCTGCGGACATACGACCCGTTCTGCGCATTTTTTGCGGAGGCGGCCGGCACCTTTGCCGTTAGCCTGGTTTTCCTGAACGTTGCCCACACCAAAACCGGCGAAGACAGTCCGCACCTCGGGGTTGCTACCGGGTTCGCCGTCATGGCAGCCGCATTTGCTCTGCGCACGGTGTCGCCCGCCGCGTTCAACCCTGCCCTTCTGCTCGGTATGGCCATTGCCGGGAAAATACTCTGGGGCGACCTCTGGCCCGGGCTGCTCGGCGCCGCTGTCGGCGCTGCCGTGGCCGCATCCGTTTTCCGCAGCCTGCGCGGTACTGAAACGCCCTATTGAACTTCCGGACATGCCCAACTACGAACTGCTTTTCGAAGATGACCTGATGCTGGTGGTGAGTAAACCCGCCGGCCTGCTCACCATTCCCGACCGTTTCGGCAACAAAGACAGCCTGCTCGCCGCCCTCGAACGCGACTTCGGCAAGGTGTTCGTCGTCCACCGGCTCGACCGCGAAACGAGCGGCGTCTTGTGCTTCGCCCGCACTGAAGCGGCGCACCGGCACCTGTCGTTGCAGTTTGAGCACCACAGCGCCGACAAGTTTTACCTCGTGCTGGTGGATGGGGTAGTACACCAGCAGGAAGGCGAAATCAATAAGCCCATTGGCCCGCACCCGACGATTCCGAACAAAATGACCACCTCGCGCGCAGGTAAGCCCTCACTCACCTTTTTCCGGGTACTGGAACATTTCAAACAGTTTACCCTGATGGAAGCCCTGCTCAAAACCGGGCGCACCCACCAGGTGCGCGTACATTTTCTGAGCATCGGATACCCGCTTGCCGTGGACGCCCTGTACGGCAAACGTTCTGCATTTTTTCTGTCGGAAATAAAGGGTAAAACCTATCGTACCGGCAAGTTCAGCGACGAAGAGCGCCCGCTCATGGAACGAACCAGCCTGCATGCCTTCCGGTTGCGGCTCGATCACCCCGGCACGGGCGAGCGGCTGGAGTTCAAGGCCGAACTGCCCAAGGACTTTGACGCGGTGTTGAAGCAGTTGCGGAAATGGGGAGGAGGGTGACAGTTTTGAGTTTTGAGTTTTGAGTTTTGAGTTTTGAGTTTGCTAGGGGGGAAGGGTAGGAGGCTCGAGACTTCGCAAATTCTTCACCGCGGAGACGCAGAGGCGCGGAGGAATATTCTCTGCGCCTCTGCGTCTCCGCGGTGAAGAATTTGCCACATCCGGGACCACATCGCTTGACCAGCCCGAAGGCTTTTTCGTCCGGGGCGCCGGATTTTTTTATTCAAACGTACACGTTCAGCAGCATGATGTCGCGCAGGGCAAAATCAAGCCCACTCGTTCGGCCATAGGCATTCGCCGGTCTATGTGCGCCGTTCACACATTGGCCCTTGCGATGTGCAGCCACCGAACCTACGTTTGTGTAATTTCCGCATCCGACGCATCCAAAGCGCCAAAACAACTTCCACCATGCTGTACCCGCTTGCACTCTGGCTCTGGGCTGTGCTTTTTTCGGCCTCCGACACCTCCACCTATGCCGCCGCCAACCCGCCAAAATCCGTGGCGCCGGTGATTCTCGGCGATTCTTCCGTTTACCACCGATTAGCCGCCCGCCTCGGGCAGTACCGCGAGGAGGCGCGCCCCGAAAAACTCTACCTGCACCTCGACCGCCCGCTGTACCAGCCCGGCGAAACGCTTTGGTTCAGCGCGTACCTGCGCAATGCAGGCGACCTGAAACCATCCGGTGCGAGCGATATCGTGTACGTCGAACTCGTCAGCCCGCAGCAGGTCGTGTTGTTGAAAAAAACACTCCTGGCCGAAAACGGCACCGCCGCCGGTGAGTTCGATTTGGAAAACACCTGGCCCGGCGGCCTGTACAAAATCAAGGCGTACACCAACTGGATGCGCAACACCGAAACGGTTTTTGAGCGCACGATCACCCTGCAAAAAACCGTGCTACCCAACCTGAACCTGCGCCTCCAGTTCGAGCGCAAGGCATTCGGCCCCGGCGACGAGGTGGTTGCCCGTTTCGATGCCGCCGCACTCGACAACCGCCCGATCGCCGGGCGAAAACTGCGGGTGAGCGCCGAGTTGAGCGGTCGCAACAGCCACACGTCGGAAGCCGAAACCGATGCTGCCGGTCGGGCATATCTCCGCTTTCCCTTGCCCGCCGACCTGAATTCCACCGACGGCTTGCTGAACATTCAACTCGAACACGAAGGCCGGCAAGAGGCTATTTCGCGCGCTATTCCCATCGTGTTGAACCGCATTGACCTGCAATTTTTTCCCGAAGGCGGCGACCTCGTAGCAGGACTGCCCACCCGGGTGGCGTTCAAGGCCGTCAACGAGTTTGGAAAACCCGCCGACGTGCAGGGCGAAGTACTGGATGCATCGGGTGCCTTAGTGGCCCGTTTCGACAGTTACCACGACGGCATGGGTGCTTTCGACCTGACGCCGAAAGCCGGTGTGCAGTACTCGGCGCGGCTTTTGAAACCGGCGGAAACACCCGCCCGTTTTGTGTTGCCCGATGTGCAGGACGAAGGTTTTCGGCTTCACATTGCCCGACAAACCGACGACGCGCTACAGGTGGACGTATCCGCCACCCGGCCCGGCAAGGCATTCCTTGTCGCCACCGCCCGCGACGAGATTTTCTTTTTCAAGGAAATAACCCTCTCCGGCAGCCAACAGCAAATTCCAACCCGCGACCTGCCGCCGGGCATCGTGCGTGTCACGCTGTTTGATGCCGATGCCGTGGAGCAGGCCGAACGCCTTGCCTTCGTCAACCGCGACCAGGGGCTGGACATCGAAATCAAACCAGACCGCGAGCAGTACCTGCCCCGCGACAAGGTGCGGCTCGACATCCGCGTGCGCGACGCACAGGGCCGCCCCGTGCAGGGCGCGTTTTCGTTGGCCGTAGCCGATGAAAAACTGCTCACCTACGCCGACGACAAGCAGGGGCACCTGCTGGCCGCCCTGCTGCTGGAGCAAGACGTGCGCGGCAAAATCGAAGAGCCGAATTTTTACTTCGACCGCTCCGAACCAAAGGCCGCCGCCGCGCTCGACTACCTGCTGATGACCCAGGGCTGGCGGTGTTTTGCCTGGCGGGACACCCTGCCCACTACCTTCTCCCATGCCGCCGAACGCGCCGTGGTGGAGGGCGTGTTTTTGAAAGCCAACGGCAAGCCGTACCCAAACGCTACCGTCAGATTGTACCCCGACGGCCCTGAACAAAAGACGGACGAGAATGGTCGGTTCTGTTTTGTACGCCCCGACTTGAATCGCTACACCTACCTGCAGTACAACGAACAACAGTATTTCCGCCTGAACAACTTCCAGCAGGGCATCGTGTTGCGCGGCGGCGGATATGTCGGCGCCGGAATTGTTTCGGAATATACGTCACCTCAGTCCGGCCTTTCAAAATCTGTTCTTGCCGGCAGACTAACCGACGACATGGGTGATGCGCTGATCGGGGGAACGGTAAAAGTGCTGCGCGGCGATAATCTGGTGCGCGGTATCATTTCCGACTACAACGGCGACTACCGTGTGGCGCTGGAGCCGGGCATCTACAACCTGGAGTTTTCATACACCGGCTTTCGATCCCAACGAGTAAATGGAATGCAGGTGAAGGCCGAAAACCTGCATACACTGGATGTGTCGCTGGGCACCGGCATGGTGCTGGAGGAAGTGACCATTTCAGCCTACAAAGTATCGCTTATCCAGCAAGACCAAACCCAGGGCGGCCAAACGCTCACCTCCGAGCAGATCAAAAACCTGCCGACGCGGAGCATCAATGCTATCGCCGCAAAAACCGCCGGTACGACCTCCATTGACGGCGGTGCCATCAACATCAGGGGTTCGCGCTCCAACGCCACCAACTACTACGTGGACGGCATCCGGGTAACGGGCGCAGCGCCGCCTGTGCAGGATATAGAGGCGAAGGAAATTGTGGCTACCGGCTTGCCCGTCGGATACGCAGGCAAGGCAGACCGCGACGACCGCATTGAAAAGAAAAAAATGGCGGAAGCGCCGCACCGCGCGCACGTACCGGCCGAGCGTTTTTCGCGTGCCCGGGAGTTTTACGTGCCGCAATACGATGCAGAGGAAACACCCGAAACGCGCACCGATTTCCGCTCCACGATCTACTGGAACCCGGCGTTGCGCACCGACAAGAAAGGCCGGGCGCAAGTCGAGTTTTTCGCCTCCGACGCCGTCACCAACTTCCGCGTCACGCTGGAGGGTGTCGCCGATGCGGGTGTGGCCGGGCGCGCCGATCACAAGTTTTTTGTGCAAAAACCGCTCAGTATTGCCCTGAAAACTCCGGCAAGTGTGATCGCAGGCGATGTGCTGCGGCTGGAAGTTGCCGTTTCCAACAAAACCAAAGCGACCGTGGAAGAACTGTTTGCTATCGAAGCGCCGGCGCATTTTTCCCTGAAAAACCAGGTGCCGCAGTCGCTTCGCCTTGCCGCCGGCGAAACCCGCGTGGTGCCGGTGGAATACGCCGTTGGGCAGCCCGAGCGAACCGGAGTGAAGCCGTTCCGGGTGCGTTTCGGCGACGCCGATGCTTTTGAAACGAATATCGCCACACAGCACCGGGGCTTCCCGGTTCGGCAGGTGTTTGCCGGCACGGGCGCTCAAAACCTGTTCCACCTGAACCTGGCCGATCCCGTGCCGGGCACGGTTTCCGTGAAATTAACCGCTTACGGTAATGTACTCGACGACGTGGTCAAAGGCATGGAGCGCATGTTGCGCCAGCCCTCGGGTTGTTTCGAGCAGGTGTCGAGCAGCAACTACCCCAACCTGCTCGTGCTCGACCTGCTGCGCCAAACCGGCGCCTCGCGGCCCGAGGTGGAGACCCGTGCGCTCCAGTTGCTCGAAGATGGCTACAAAAAACTCGCTGGTTACGAAAGCAAGGACGGCGGTTTCGACTGGTGGGGCGGCAGCCCGGCACACGAAGGGCTTACGGCGTATGGCATCCTCCAGTTTGGCGACATGGCGCGGGTGTATTCCGGCGTGGACAAGGGGCTGACGGAGCGTTCCGTGCGCTGGCTACTTGAACGCCGCGACGGCTCGGGCGGCTGGAAACGTCGCGACGACTGGCACGGCTGGCAGAGCGACGGCGTTATTGGGGCATACATCGCCTGGGCGGTGAGCGAAGCGGGCTTTGCCGACAAGTTTCAGCCGGAAATAACAGCGGCTTATCAGGCTGCGCAGAAAAGCGACGACGCATACCAACTGGCCCTTGTGGCCAATGCCCTGCTGGCGCAAAAAGACCCGCGCGGGAAGGAAGCGCTGCGGCTTCTGCTCGAAAAACAGGACGAAAACGGCGGCTGGACGGGCAAGACACACTCCGTCATGGGCGGTGGCGGCGCTGTTTTGCGCATCGAGACCACAGCCCTGGCGGCACTTGCCCTGATGAAAGCCGGCGAGCACGGCAACGTATTGCAAAAAGCAATGGACGTGATCACCAAAGCCAAAAACGAATACGGCTACGGCAGCACGCAAAGCACGGTGTTGGCGCTGAAGGCCCTGGTCGAATTTGCCAAACAGAGGAAAGGCGCCGGCGCCGGCGACGGAAAATTAGTGGTCATGGTGGACGGACGGCGTGTGGCAAAGCAGGAGTTTTCCTCCCAACACGCGCACACGTTTGAGATCGGAGGCCTGGAAAAATATTTCACCAATGACCACCCGCGCGTGGAGGTGTTTTTTGAAAAAACGAACACCCCGCTGCCGGTTGATCTGGAAGTGACGTATGCTTCCCGCCTGCCGCGCAACGCCACGGCTTGTCCATTTTCGTTTGAAACCAGCCTGAACACCACGGCAACGGCGGTCGGCGGCACGGTGCGGCTGAGCGCGGTGCTGCACAATACAAGTGCGGGACACCTGGCATCGCCCATGCTGGTGCTGGGCATACCGGCGGGCCTGTCGCTCCAGCCCTGGCAACTGAAAAAATTGGTGGACGAGAAAAAGTGCGATTTCTACGAGTTATGGGACGGCTTTGCGGTCTTCCACTTCGAAGGCTTGCCCGCAGGCGAAAGCCGCCGCATTGACCTCGACCTGCGGGCCGACATCGGCGGCGCGTTCGAGGCTCCGGCGGCACAGGCGTTTTTGTACTACGAAAACGACAAGCGCTTGTGGAGCAAACCGGAACGAGTGGTGGTGGAGTAGGGGAGTGGCGTTTAGTTGTCGAACCTCCGCTCAAACGCCTTCAGCGCGGCTACCGTCGCCACCGGATCCGACGCGCCGAACACGCTGCTCCCGGCCACCAGCACATCGGCGCCGGCCTGGAGCAGCGCCTCGGTATTTTGCAGTCCCACGCCGCCGTCAATTTCGATCAGCGTGGGCGCGTTGGCCGAAACGATCATTTCCCGGAGTTTGCGAATTTTCGGGATGGTCTGGTAGATGAATTTTTGTCCGCCGAAACCCGGATTCACCGACATCAGGCAAACCAGATCAACGGACTCAATGATGTCTTCCAGCACTTGCACAGGCGTGTGCGGATTCAGGGCTACGCCGGCCAGGGCGCCGCTTTCCTTGATCTGGTGGATGGTGCGGTGCAGGTGCGGGCAGGCTTCGTAGTGTACCGTGATGACATGAGCGCCGGCTTTCCGGAACGCCTCGATGTATTTTTCCGGCTCTACGATCATCAGGTGCACGTCGAGTGGCTTTTCGCACATTTTGTGAATGGCCTCGATGATGAACATGCCGAAGGTGATGTTCGGCACGAAGCGCCCGTCCATCACGTCGAGGTGCAGCCAGTCGGCTTCGCTGCGGTTTACCAGTTCTATTTCGGTGCTCAGCCGGGTGAAATCGGCGGCTAAAAGCGAAGGTGCTATTTTGTGTTTTTCCACGGTAAATCGTAGTTCGAAGATATGTGGTACAAATTATTTGAGACAAATTCTGCGTGACGTCTGTGCTTTGGGTCTGTGTAACGTCTGTGTGCTATACTTAAAGCACGATGCCGAAAGCGATAAATTTCGCACAGACGTTACGCAGACTTAAAGCACAGACGTCACGCAGAACTTGTCATATGTCCGGTACTTACTTTGCTTTAGCGTACAATGACCACCTGATCGTTGCGCAGCAGGGGATGGCGTTTCATGCGCAGGAAAAGTTGAACGGTGGCCAGCACATCTTTTTCGCAGTAGGCGGCGATGCGGTCGAGGTCGCGTTCCTGCCAATACACGCCGGCTACCTCGCTGCCGTCCATATCGTCTTTGGGCGACGGGAAGCCGAACACGGCGGCGAGCATGCGCAGGGAGGTGTAGTTTTTGATGTCGCCGAATTTCCACATTTCCATGGTATCGAGCAGGTGTTTGGTTTCCCACGGTTTGCGTCCGGCGATGTCGAGCATACGCGGGAACGGCAGTTGGTTGACCAACAGGCGGCGGCAGATGTAGGGCACGTCGAATTCGCGGATGTTATGCCCGCAAATGGCAAACTTGTCGGGGTTGCTGAAATGTTTTTCGAGCAGTTCGCAGAAGTCCTCCAGCAGACTGGCCTCTACGTGGTTGGTGTACGATTTGAGGCGTAGCAACGGCTCCTTGCTGTCGGGCTGCCGGGTCAGGAAACCCACCGAGATGCAGACGATTTTGCCGAACTCGGCGTAGATGCCGGCGCGTTCCCCGAAGGTGGCGGCGATTTCATCGTAATCGAGTTCTTCCTGTGCCGCTTTGCGCAGGATGGTGCGGGCTTTGAGTGCCCAGAGCTCCTGCATTTCTTCGTTCATTTCCTCAAATTCGGACACACCGGGTACGGTTTCGACATCGAGGAAAAGGATATTGTGCAGGTCGAAGGAATCAAAGAGTGACATAGCCGTAGTGGTTGCAGGTTTGTATTTCCGATGCACAAAGGTAGGTTTTGCCACTCAAAACTTGCGCACGGAAAAATACCCGGAAATCCCCCCACAAGTGCTTTCGGGCGCTTTCGGGGTATTCCCTGAACGCGTTACGGGGCTTCCCACCAATTTCGGGTTGAAAGGAAGAAATAGAACAACAAAGCCTTGACAGCCGGAGTTTATTGCTCGACTTTTGTCCCGACAAACAACAAAATTTCAAACGGAATCAATCAAGTATCCATTACCAGTATCGGTCAGACATCTCTTCAACGTTAAACTTTTAACTACTATCTATTATGAGCACACCCACCAATTTCAATCAGCCTTCCTACGGTGCCCCCACGCCCGGCAACACCCCCAACGACAATTCCAAACGCCTGCTCACCATCGCCGGTATCGCCATCGCCGTGCTGCTCGGCCTGAGCATTTTCCTGATGATCAGCAAATACAAGGACAGCAAATCGCTCCAGGCCACCACGCTCGAACTCAATGAGCAAAAGCAGGCCTTTGCCGAATTGGATACCAAATACAACGACGCTGTAGCCCAACTGGAACAGCAAAAAGGTCTGAACGCCCAACTTGACGAGAAGATCAACCAGCAACTCCAGCAACTGGAGCAGAACAAGACCCAGATCGAGACCATGATCCGCGAAAACCGCGACTACCGCACGGCACTGGGTCGCATGGAAAGCCAGAAAAAGCAATACCTGGCTGAAATCGAAAAACTCAAAGAGGAAAATGGCCTCCTGACTGCACAAAACACCGAACTCACCGGTCAGGTAGGTACCTTGAGTTCGTCGCTCACCGAAACGCAGACGCGCCTGGCTGAAGAAAGCACCGCCAAGGCTGCCCTGATCTCGGAAAAAACGAAAATCGAAACCGACCTCAAGGTTGCCAGCAAAAAAGCAGACATCGGTTCCGCTATCAAAGTGCGCAACATCACGATCAAAGCCGTGGACGTGCGCAGCAACGGCAAAGAGAAAGAAAAAAGCCGTGCCAGCAAAGTGGACAAACTGAACATCTGCTTTGTCACCGAAGCCAACGAAGTGGCCGATGCCGGTGAAGAAATTTTCTACATCGCCATTGCCGATCCTACCGGCGCTACGCTGGCCATCGAAAGCCTCGGCTCGGGTGTGGCTTTGGACAAACGCCAGGAGCAGGACTTCCGCTACACCACCACCGCTACCTGCAACTACGCCAACGGCGAAACCAACGTGTGCGGTGGCTGGCAGCCCGGTCAGAATTTTATCAAGGGCAAATACGAGGTTAAAATCTTCAACAAAGGTTACCTCGTAGGCTCCGGTTCGTTTAACCTGAAGTAAAGCAACAAATTGTGAGGATTCCCTCTTGCCGATCAGAGGCAGGAAAACGAGGCGGCCACGCATCAGGCGTGGTCGCCTTTTTTGTTGAGCCTCGGCGAGGTTTAAAACCTCGCCGAGGCTCAATACCAAATAACTTCACTTAAGCACAATGTCGCGTCGCCCCGTGAGTATGCCCGTGGCGGCATCTTTTCCCAGCGAAATAATACCCGACCGACCGGGATTCTTTTTTGCGCTTGCCACGGCTTCGGGTGCCAAAAACGGGTCGCCTGCAAACTCAAATTCCGGGATGTAGTACGGCTCCTTGCCCGGTTCCCAGACTACGGCATGGATGTGCGCCGAAATGTTACTCTTCGGATACGAAGCCGGTTTGATGCTCTCGATGGCATAGCGCCCCTGCGCGTCGGTGCGTGCCCAGGCGTGCAGCCTGCCGTGCCGGCGCCGGATACCGGTTTCGTCGCCTTTGCGGGTGTATGCTCCCGTAGCGTCGGTGTGGTAAGCGTACAGCAGGACGCCGCGACAGGGCGTTTTTCCGTCCTTTTTGTACACGTAGCCTTTGATGACAAGACGTTGGCCGGGTTCGCCGTCGGGTGCAATTTTCAGCGTGGTCGTCAGTTTGTCCGGCATACCGATGAAACAGCAGCGCGGGTTGCCGTCGGGGTCGTCGCAGGTGTCCCTCGGCATTTCTTGCTGCGTGAAACTCACGGCCTTGGCATGGGGATTTTCCAACACATCGGCGCGTTCGAGCAGCCAGGTAATCAGGGCCGATTTTTTCTCCTCGGATAGGATCGCGTCATCGTGCATGCGCAGGTAGTCTTTCGGGGGCATAGCGCCTTTTTTGACCAATTTGGCGCAATGCCGGAGCACGTCCGCCTGATCTTCGCCCGACCAGCGCCCGAACTCTGAAAAATTGAGTTCCGAACGCCCGGTATTTACGTGCGACTGGAGCCACCAGCCTACTGGCTGTACCGAGGCATACCAGGGATAGCGGGTATTGTTGGAGTGGCAGTCGTAGCAGGCGTGTTTGAGCATGCCCACGATTTCGTCGGGCGGATTGGCCACCACGTGAAACTCCTCGTCGGGGTTGGTGGCGGGCAAGGTTTGATCAATTTGGAAAATCTGGAGGGCCAGCGCGATGCCGGCGATGGAAAAGAACAGGAACTTTGTTTTCGCAGCCATGATAACAGTTTTGAGTGTTGAGTTTAGAGTTTTGAGTGGTTTTGAGTGGTTTTGAGTGGTGAAGCAAAGATGAGGAGGTGGGGTGGGGGCTTTTGGGTGACTCGACCGGTGCTTGCACCTGGATGCCGGATAGAGGCTGGATATATGTCGGTGCCGTTTGCCGACGAGATCGGGGCGTTTGCAGCCGAAAGCCGGTTTTCTGAAAGACCCGGCGCCGGCGCATGCCGCCAAATGGTACCTTTGGCTGCATGAAACGAGCGCTTCTTCACCTTGCCCTGTGGATCGCGTATGCCGCTGTGGAATTTGTGGCCAATGCGCCGCATTACTCCGACAAGGAGGAGTTGCTGCGGCAGACGCTGTTTTTTCTGCCGGTTATTGCCGGGCCATTCTACTTTGTGGCCTACGTGCTGGTGCCGCGTTTGCTGTGGCGCGAGCGAAAAACCGCGTTCTGGGCTGCCTGTGCCGCAGTTTTTCTGGGTGTGATGCTGCTGCGCATGAAGTGGGCCGACTGGTACTGGTACCTCGTGGAGGGCGAAATGTTTCACATGCCACTCTCCAAAATCTCGAAAAACCTGTTTCGCGACTATGCCGTCATTGGCTTTGCCGTGTCGCTGAAAGTCATTCGGGATTGGTACAAAAAAGACCGGCTGGCGGCGGCCCTTCAGGTGGAAAAGCGCGACGCGGAACTACAATTCCTTCGTGCCCAGATCCACCCGCACTTTCTGTTCAACACCCTGAACAACCTCTACGGCCTGGCCCTGCAGCAATCGCCGAATACGCCCGACAGCATCCTGCGCCTGAGCGGCCTGCTCGATTTCATCCTCTATGAGTGCAATGCCGAGCAGATACCGCTCGAAAAGGAAATCAAACTGATCCGCGACTACATCGAACTGGAGCGCTTGCGGTTCGGAGCGCGGCTTCACTTGGAGTTTGACCACGAAAACCCGCCCGTTTCCATCCAGATCGCGCCGCTGCTGTTGCTGCCTTTCGTGGAAAACGCGTTCAAACACGGTGCGGGCGCCACCAACGAGCCAGTCTCGATACGCATCAGCCTGCACCTGCGCGAGCGGCGGTTGTTTTTTCAGGTGGAAAACAGCAAGCCGGGCAAACAAACAACCGTTCGGGAAAACGGCTCGAAAGGCATCGGCCTGCGCAACGTGGAAAAACGGCTGGAACTGCTTTACCCCGGGCGCTACAACCTGGAAAAAATTGACGGCGACGACCTGTTCCTTGCCGCACTAAGCATCGAGTTATGACCAACATCCGCTGTTTTATCGTAGACGACGAGCCGATCGCCGTCGGGATTATTGACAACTACCTGCAACGTCTGGAAGGTTTTCAGGTGGAGGGAACGTTCACGAACCCGATCAAGGCGTTCGAGGCCTTGCAACAAACGCGGGTAGACCTGCTATTCCTCGACATTCAGATGCCGGAACTCACCGGGCTGGAACTGTTGAGCACCCTGCGGCACCGTCCGGACGTGGTGTTCACCACCGCCTACCGCGATTTTGCACCGGAAGGTTTCGACCTCGATGCGGTGGACTACCTGCTCAAGCCCGTTTCGTTCGAGCGTTTTCTGAAAGCGATAGACAAATTCCGCGCCCGCATGCCCCGCAACCGGATGGAATCCACCCTGCAAGTTGCCGATGCCGAAACCGGCGGCGGGCATCTTTTCGTGCGCGCCGACCGGAAAAACATCCGGGTCAACATGGCCGATATTTTGTACCTCGAAAGCCTGCGGGACTACGTTCGCATCGTCACCGCTGGCGGAAAAATCACTACCAAGGAAACCATTGCACATTTTGAAACGGTGCTTCCGGTGGGTCAATTTTTGCGTGTACACCGCTCCTACATCGTGGCCAAAGACAAAATAACGGCCCTTTCTGCCGACGGCCTGGAGGTCGGTAAACACCTCATCCCGGTGGGGCGGATGTACAAACTGATGGTGGAGAAAGCAGTGTTGGGGTGAAGGGGTTTCGGGTTTGAGAGTTTCGGGTTTAAGGGTTTCGCTTGCGGCTTCTACCGTTCAACAACGGGATGCCTTTGTCATTTCGAGCGCATCGAGAAATCTGTACAAAAGGCACTTCGAGACAGGCGTATCAGATTTTTCGCTGCGCTCGAAATGCTACGTATTTGGTTTCGGCACGCACATTTGATGTCACCGAAAAGTTTCTGGGAAAGGCCGTAAACTTGCCGGAAGAAAATCCCCAATATGCTCGTACGTGCGTTCGGAATATTCAGCGTGTTTTTTTGAGGGCACAAAGAATGGATTACATGAATGCAGATTACATGATTTTAGATTTTTGAAGTGCGTGGCGTTGACCGCTTTGCATCTGGCAAAACTAGGGTGGTGTATGCTGCGGGTACTTCAAAAATCTAAAATCATGTAATCTGCATTCATGTAATCAAAGGACAAATCAAGGGGAAAACTCATCGCTCATCACTCATCGCTAACATTATCTATGTTCGGAAACAACCGCGGAGGCGCGTCCTCCAAACTGCTCATCGCCCTCGTGCTGGCCGGTTTTGCGCTTGGCAAATACTACTGCAACAGTTCGTACAACGACATCACCGGCGAAAAACAGCATCTTAGCCTGTCGCCCGATCAGGAAATTGCCATGGGGCTTCAAAGTGCCCCGCAGATGATTGCCGAAATGGGAGGTGCTGTGGAGGGAACCGCATACGATGCGTTGGTGGATCGGGTTGGGCGTGCTCTGGTGGAAAAATCCGATGCTGCGAAAACGGCCTACCGCGGGCGTTTTCAATTTCACTTGCTGAACGATCAGCGCACGATTAATGCGTTTGCCCTGCCCGGCGGGCAAATTTTTATCACAGCCGCTTTGTTGGCCCGCTTGTCCACCGACGGCAAGTCCATCAATGAAGACATGCTTGCCGGTGTGCTTGGCCACGAGATCGGGCATGTGGTGGCCCGGCACAGTGCCGAGAAACTGGCCCAGATGGAACTGGCTCAGGGCCTCACCGGCGCCGTGAGCATGGCCACCTACGATCCCGGCAGCCCCAGCAGCGGGGCGTACATCGCCCAGATGGTGTCCAACATGATGCAACTCAAATACGGCCGCGATCAGGAACTGCAAAGCGACGACCTCGGCGTGCGATTCATGCTGCAGGCCGGTTACGACCCGGAACAATTGATCCATGTCATGGAAGTGCTCAAACAAGCCGCCGGCCCCAACCGTACGCCGGAGTTTCAGAGCACACACCCCGATCCGGAAAACCGCAAGGAGCATATTCAGGAGGCCATCCGGAAGTATCGGGGAGGAGCGCAGTAAACGGGGATATTGTGCTGGCAGAAAATCCCAATATGCTCTGAAAATAATTGGACATTTGCCGTCCGAAGAAGGCTCTTATACCCTGAAGCCAACCGTTCCCGCCATCGTCTCCAGTCTCAAACTATTCGTTAACCGGTTGGCCGGGCAAACGATATGCTTCTGCAAACCGTTTTTCGCCCGGACCAAGCCAAAGGCCATACCTATACTATGTTTGAACTTCGACCTGCAATTCTGAACTGGAGCATTGCACTGTTTTTGGCTATTCCGGCCACACTTTTTGCCCAAACCCCCACCGAAATCTGCAACAACGGCCTCGACGACGACGGTGACGGCCTCATTGACTGCTACGATCAGGACTGCACCTGCACCGGGCAGTGCGACGATTTCTACTATACCACCTGCAACGCCGACTGCTTTTTCCTGCCCACCTGCGACTCCATCAGCCTCGGTATCCAGTGGATCGGCGACGCGGAAACCGGCACCTACTCCGTGCTTGTGGCCGGCGACATGGACCGCGACGGCATCCCGGAAGTAGTGACGTACAACACGGAAAGCACGGAACTATACATTATTGACGGCGCTACCGGTCAAACCAAATTCGTCATCATCAGCCCCTCGGCTATGGCCGGCGGTACCGCCCCTGCCATGGCCGACCTTGACAACGACGGTTTCGGCGAGTTTGTCATCGTGGCCAATGACCGCCGCATTCGCTGCTACGGCCATACGGGATTGCTGAAATGGACCAGCCCCGGCCTCGTGGGTTACGGCGACCGCGCGCGTTTTGCCGTGCCCAATATTGCCGACTTCGACCACGACGGCCAGCCGGAAATCAACATCGGCAACCAGGTGTTCAGCGGCCAAACGGGCGCTCTGCTCGCCGAGGCCGGGCCGGGCGCGTCGGCGGGCGAGCATCCGGCACGGGTTGCCAAAAACTTTTCCTTCGCTTCGCCGGTAGCGATGGACGTGCTGCCCGACGCATTTTGTCCCGACTGCGCCGGGCTGGAAATCGTGGCCGGCAATCAAGTGTTATCCGTGAACCTGACGACCGGCGTAACCACGCCCGTGGTTACTGCTCCGGCAGCCTACTCCGACGGCTTCACCAGCATCGCCGATTTCGATCGCGACGGCGACCTCGACGCGTTGGTGCAGGGCTGGAAAAACGGCGTCAACACGGTGTACTGCTGGGATATACAGACGACGGCGGTGCTCCGGGAATTTCAATTGCCCACCAACTGGAGCGACGGCGCATCGCGGGTGAATATTGCCGACCTGACCGGCGACGGCACGCTGGAAATCAGTTTCGTGGAATTTCCGAAACTCTACGCCCTGAACAATGACTTTTCCCTGCTTTGGGAATTGTTCGCCATTGATCCCTCGTCCATCACCTGCTCCAGCGTATACGATTTTTGCGGCGATGGCTCCTCGGACGTGATATACCGCGGCGTGGATTTTCTGATGGTCATCGAAGGCGCCACGGGCCAGGTAAAGTGGCAGGACAACTGCCTTTCGGCCACACATATCGAAAACCCGCTGGTGCTGGACGTGGACGGCGACGGACAAACCGAGATCGTGATCCAATGCGGCCAAAACGGGCAAGTGTTCAGCGGCACGGTGGTCGCTTACGAAGCGGTGGGCTTGCCGGGTATTTCGTCGCGCAGGGTGTGGAATCAGCACGCCTATTTTAATACGAATATCAACGAAGACCTCAGTGTGCCGCGCATCCAGCAGAACACGCACATCGTAGGCGACAGCGTGCGCATGAACAGTTTTCTCAACCAGTTTTTCAATCCGACCTTCCCGGCGCCGGACGGGGAGGTGTCGGCGCCGTCGCTCGTCTGTATCGGCGATTCGCTCGAAATCAGCCTCACGATTTGCAACCCCGGCGATAACAAACTACCCCTGCAAACCCCGGTATCGGCCTACCGCGGAAACCCCCAAACTACCCCCGCGCTTTGGGTAGGCGCTGCACCGCTGGGTTTCGACCTGTTGCCCGACAGTTGCCGTACGCTCACGTTCCGAATCCCGCGCGTAGCCAACGATTCGTTGTTCCTTGTGCTCAACGACGACCACTCCCGGCCCACGCCGTTCGATCTCCAGCAGGATTTCCCGGTGACGACCATCGGGGAGTGTGCGTTTGCCAACAACATCACCGCCCTGTATTTTCCCTACAACCCGGCTACGCTGAACCTCGGCCCGGACTCGCTGCTGTGTGACAACTCCACGCTGCTGCTGAACGCCGGCGGTACCGATCTGGTCGCCTGGAACTGGCAGGACAATTCCTCCGGCTCTACCTTTCTCGTGCCCGATGCTGGCACGTATGCCGTGACGGTAACCGACGTGTGCGGTATCACACAGACGGACACCCGCGTGATCGGCATTGACAGCAGCACGGTGCTCCTGCTTGGCCCCGACCACGTGATTTGTCAGGGAGAAACGGTGGCTTTGGGGCAGGCCGGTTTCGACATTTACACCTGGCAACCCGCGCCGGCGGTGAATTGTGCGACTTGCCCGAGCGTGAACGCCGGCCCCGGCGCCTCAGGTTTTGTGACGCTCACGGCCGGGCTGGCGAACGGCTGCTACAGCATTGATTCGGTGTATTTTACGGTGTACGACACCTTCAATTACCGGATAGACACCGTGATCTGCTATGGCCGCGAGGTGGACTGGTTTGGTACGATCATCCCGCCCGACCAGAGCCGGACGTTTGGTTTGCAAACCGTGCATGGCTGCGATTCCATCGTGGAAGTGCGCGTGATCGGCACTACGGTGGGCACGTATCTGATTTCGGTGGACACGGCGGTCTGCCTCGGGGAAACCTTGCCGTATAACGGGCAAACCCTGCTGCCGGGCGACGAGCGTACGTTTTTCCTCTCGGCCATTACCGGCTGCGATTCCACGGTTTTTGTGAAAGTAATACCCAAGGATACTTTTGCCACGGCGGAAAACATCGTGCTCTGCGCGGGCGAAACGACACCGATCTTCGGGCAGCCGCAGGGCGTGTCGGGTACCTATCGCATGACCTTTACCGCTCGCAACGGCTGCGACTCCACACACACGGTGCAACTGACCGTGTTGCCGCCGATTCAACTCAGCATTGACGCTACACCGACCTGCCTGAACGAATCCGACGGCGTACTCGCGGCCTCGGCCGGCGGTGGCGTACCGCCGTTTTCATACCTCTGGAGCGTGCCCGGGCCAAATGCACCGGTCTTGCCTAACCTGCCTGCCGGAAACTTTTCGCTGACGGTGACCGATGCGGCGGATTGTACCAAAACCGCATCGGCGACGGTGCCCAATTTCCCACCCATTTTGTTCGACCTTGCCGCCGACTCGGTGCGGTGTTTTGGCGAACAAAACGGGTCGGTGCTGATCGAAAGTCCCAACCCGGACGTGATTTTCAGCCTTGACGGGCAGGTGTTTTTTCAGCAGACGGTGTTCGACAGTTTGCCTGCCGGCGGCTACACGGTGTTTGCGCAGGATGTGCATGGCTGCATCGAAACACAAACCGTGCAGGTGTACGAACCGCCGGCGGTGGAGGTGACCCTGCCGCCCGACGCTTCGATTTTGCTCGGTGAGTCGGTGCCGATTACCATATTTTTGACCATACCCGCCGATCAGTTGCAGTTTTCGTGGCAGGACTCGTCGTACCTGAGTTGTGCCAATTGCCCCGATCCTGTTGCCACGCCCCTGAACAACATCCGCTATGTGCTGACCGTGAGCAACAGCGCCGGCTGTACCGATACCGACGATATGGCCATAGAGGTGGACAAGCGTCTGCTGCTGTACGTGCCGAACGCCATCGCGCCCGATGCGCAGTACGACCTGAACAGCCGCTTTACGCTCAGTTACGGCCCCTCGGTGCAAACGATCCGGCGCCTGCAAATCTTCGATCGTTGGGGAAATCTGGTGCATGAAATCCGGGACGCCCTGCCGGACGACAACTCCCGCGCCTGGAACGGACGCTGGAAAGGCAAACCGGTGCCTCCGGGCGTGTACGTGTGGACGCTCGAACTGCAAATTGTGGATGGCCGGGTGGAAACGCTCGGGGGGCAGGTGACGGTGGTGCGTTAATCTTCGCTTTGTCACCTCGTAGAGGCCCGTCCGCTCTACGTTTGTCCAACCCCTCGTAGATCGGACGGTTCCCTTCAGGATTTTGGCCGCTGTTGGCGGGACGCCAACAGCACATACGGGCTCTGGTGCCAACGTTGAACATGGAGTTCCACCGTTGCTGTTGGCGGGACGCCAACAGCGGCAGAAATTGCGAAGTACGAATGGCCGCTGTCGGTGTAAAAACCGGCAGCGGCCATTTCTTTTCCCACATATTCCCACGGTTCGGTTCTCTGGTTGCTTGCCGGTATCCGTTTTGGTTTTTCTCGAATTCGCTTTGTGCAATAAAAATTGATCTCATCGCTTAAAATCGGCGACTTTGAATCTTTTTTTGTGAAAAACTTCAACCCGCTCCCACTTTTTGACACGATAATAAAAAATTGAAAATCAGTGCTTTGTTTTTATAATCAAAAAAATTTTCTCCAACTCCAGAAAAAAAAGTGTCAGTTTGTGGTAAAATGTGGGAGATTGAGCTACATTTGTGGCGTGAACAATGGGTCGAAAGTGCTCATTGGCGAAATTGATTGTTCAGTAGTCCCTCTCTCAGCGTGAAACTCATCGGTGAATATCCGGTAGCCATTGACAACAAAGGCCGGCTGCGTCTTCCGACCGCCTTGTTGCGCCAACTCGGCGAAGCCTCTCCCGAAGCGGGGGGCTATGAGTTTGTGCTGAACCGCGGCTTCGAGAAGTGTCTTACCTTGTATCCGAAGCCTGTTTGGGAGGAGATTTCAACCAAACTAAATCGTCTCAACCGCTTTAATGATCGCAATCGGATGTTCGTCCGCTCCTTTTACCTCGGCGCCACGCCGCTGGTAACCGACAGCGCCGACCGTATCCTGTTGCAAAAACCTTTGATGGACTATGCGGGCCTGAACGCGGAAGCCATCCTGATCGCCATGGACGACCGCATCGAAATTTGGTCGCCCGAGAATTACGAAGCCATGATGTCCCTCGATCCCAACCAATTCGCCGATCTGGCCAACGATGTCATGGGCGGCGGTGAGGATGGGGTAGGGGACCTTGAAAATTGAGTTATGTACCATGCGCCTGTCCTTCTGTCCGAGTCGCTTGAAGCGCTGCAAATCCGCCCCGACGGGGCGTATGTGGACGCGACGTTTGGCGGAGGCGGGCACGCAGCCCCGATACTAAACCGGCTGGGCGACAACGGTCGCCTCTATGCTTTTGACCAGGATGAGGATGCGCAGGCAAATGCCGCGAAGGCGCCTTTTTCGGAACATCCCGGTTTCGTATTCATTCGCTCGAACTTCCGGTTTTTGAAAAGGCAGTTGCGTGCGGCGGGTGCGAGGCCCGGTTCGGTGCAGGGGATACTGGCCGATCTCGGGGTGAGCAGCCACCAGTTGGATACCCCCGAGCGCGGGTTCAGTTACCGCTTTTCGGCCGATCTGGACATGCGTATGAACCCCGACGACGAGCGCAGCGCAGCAGATGTGCTGAACACCTACACGCAGGACGATCTGCAGCGAGTGTTCGGTAACTACGGCGAAGTGCGCAACGCCCGGACACTGGCCCAGGCTTGTGTGCAGCAACGCGAGCGAAGCCCGTTTCGCACTACCGGTGACTTAGTGGCGTTGTGCGAAAAAATGGTCATGGGCGAGCGCTGGCGCTACCTCTCGCAGGTGTTTCAGGCCCTGCGCATGGAAGTGAACGACGAAACCGGGGCTTTGCAGGACTTCCTGAAAGATGCCACGGAAATGCTTGCAACCGGTGGCCGGCTGGTAGTCATCACCTACCACTCCATCGAAGACCGGATCGTTAAAAACTGGTTGAAGGCCGGCAACTTCGAGGGAACCCCAAAGCAGGATTTTTATGGAAACATCGAGCGCCCCTTCCTCCTCATCACCAAAAAACCCATCGAACCCCAAGCCGAAGAAATCAAAGAAAACCCGAGAGCAAGAAGCGCAAAACTGCGTGTCGGGGAGAAAAAAGTTTAGAGGGTTTCTGGTTAGAAGGTTTCTGCTTTTACTCAAAACTCACCACTCAAAACTGTCGAAACTTGGCAAACAAACTACTCAACGCTTTGAACATCAGTCATCATTCTACGGAATGGGTGTTCGGGAATTTTTCCTACCTGCTGTTTCTGGGCTTTCTGGCGCTGGTTTACATCGCCAACGCCCACTACGCAGAAAAAAACGTGCGGGAAATACAGCGTTTGCAAAAAGAAATCAAAGAGTTGAAGTGGCAGTATACCTCGATAAAAAGCGAGACTATGTTCAAATCCATGCAATCCCAAATAGAAACGAACCTGGAACCGGCCGGAATTCATCTGTCCGGGCGAGGGCCGAAAGTGATTAAATTCGATTGATTCGATTGATTCGATTAAGTCCGATTGATTCGATTACCGAGTGCGACTACGACTGCATCGAATCAAACGGACTTAATCGAATCAATCGAATCAATCGAATCAATTCAAACCCATGTTGAACATCAAAAACGAAGTCCTTGTACGCTTGTATCTGCTGGCAGCGGCAGTACTGGTCGTGGCCGTGGTGATCACGGGGCGGCTGTACCAGTTGTCGGTCGTGCAGGCGCCCAAATGGGAAGCCAAGGCCGACAGTTTGTTTTTGAAGTTTGTGGATGTGTATGCCGACCGCGGCAACATTCTGGCCACCGACGGCAGCCTCCTGGCTACCTCGTTGCCGTTTTTCGATGTCTATTTCGATGCCAAAACCACCGGCTTGACCGACGAGGTTTTTGAACAAAACATTGACAGTCTGGCGTGGCTGCTTTCCACCTACATTGACCAGCAGTACACCCCCGGCGCCTACAAAAACTGGCTCCAGCAACTGCGCGAAGCCGACCCGAGTACCCGGGGAATTCGCTATGTACCCATTGCCAAAAACCTGAATTACAACAAAATGCAACTGCTCAAGAACTTTCCGATTTTCCGCCTCGGGCGGTTCAAGGGCGGGTTGATCGTAGAGCAAACCTCCAAACGCGAGCGCCCGTACAAGATGCTGGCGCAGCGAACAATCGGCTACGTGCGCGAAGGCGCGCTGCCGGTGGGTCTGGAGGGTGCATTCGATAAAGTGCTGGGTGGTTTGCAAGGCAAGCAACTCATGCTGCGGGTGCAGGGCGACGTGTACATTCCGGTCAATGACCTCGCGGAAATTGAGCCGCGCTCCGGCGATGATGTGGTGACTACCCTGGACGTCAACATTCAGGATGCCGCCCAAAACGCCCTGCTCAATGCCTGCAAGGCGCACGATGCCGACCACGGATGTGCCATTGTCATGGAAGTAAAAACCGGCGCCATCCGAGCTATCGCCAATATCGGTCGCGCACAGGAAGGTTGGTGGGAAACCTACAATTATGCCGTCGGTGAGCGCGTGGAACCGGGTTCGATGTTCAAACTCGCCTCGTTCATGGCCATGCTGGAAGACGGGCACCTCGACGATTTTGACCAAAAAATCCCGGTGTACGGCGGCAAGGTGAAGTTTTACGACGAGGAACTCGTGGACGCCGTGCCGCACGGACTGGATTCCATGTCTGTCCGCGATGTATTCGCTCAGTCGTCGAACGTGGGCACCGCCACACTCGTGCAACAATTTTACGGCGATACACGCCGGGCAAGCGCTTTCGTGGAGCGCCTGCGCCGCTTCGGCCTGGACCGCGCCACCGAAATCGAAGTGGGCGGCGAAGAGCTGCCCCTGCTGAAAAGCCCGAATGATCCCAAAACAGAGTGGTCGGGTACTACACTTCCCTGGATGAGCATCGGCTACGAAGTGCTGGAAACCCCTTTGCAAATGCTGACATTTTACAACGCCGTGGCTAACGACGGGCGCATGATGAAACCCTACCTCGTCGAGCGCATCGAACACTATGGCGCCCCGGTGCGGGAATTCCGCCCGACGGTGGTCAAGCGCAACATTGCCGGCCGACGCACCATTGCGAAAGCAAAAGAACTCTTGCGCGGTGTGGTGGAAACCGGTACGGCCAAAAATATCCGCACCGATTTGTACCCGATTGCCGGCAAAACCGGCACGGCACAGTTGCACTACCACAAATTCAAGTCGCGCGCAGGCATTCGCCACCAGGCGAGTTTTTGCGGTTTTTTCCCGGCCGACAACCCGGTGTACTCCTGCATCGTGGTGATCAGCGAACCCAAGCGCGGCGGCTACCACGGCGCCGAAGCGGCCGCTCCGGTTTTTCGCCAAATTGCCGACAAGTGTTTCGCACTCAAGTCTGATATGCACCCGCCTGTGAACGAAAACCCGCGTCCGAAACTGGCCACGGCGCAAATGCCGTCCATCAATGCCGGCCAGAGTGAAGACCTGGAATCGGTGCTGAAATGGCTCGAACTCGACTGGTACAATGACCGCGATATGCCCGAGTGGGCCGTGATGAAAGCCAAAAACGACTCCCTGCTCATGCTTCCGCGTATCGTGTCGGATAAAACGGTGCCCTCGGTGGTGGGCATGGGCCTGAAAGACGCCGTGTACCTGCTCGAAAACCGCGGCTGCCGCGTGCGCGTAAAAGGCGTAGGCAAAGTAGTCAGCCAAAGTATAGCCCCCGGAACAAGAGCCAATGGAAGAACAAAAGTGCTATTGACATTGAACTAATAGGTTTGAAGGTTTCTGGTTTCAAGGTTTCTGGTTAGGTACAACCCTCCAACCAGAAACCTTCAAACCAGAAACCTTCAAACCAGAAACCTTTACCATGTTTGCCGACCTCCTCCACTATGTACCCGGTATCCGCCAGACAAAAGGCGACACCGGGATCGAAATCCGGGCCATCCGGTTCGACAGCCGCGCGGTGCAGCCGGGCGACTGTTTCGTGGCCGTGCGGGGAGTTGCACACGACGGGCACCGGTTTATTGACAAGGCCATTGAAAACGGCGCGGCGGCCATCGTGGCCGAAACGATGCCGGAAAATGCTGCCGTTACTGCCGTTCAGGTAGCCGACAGCGCCGAAGCGTTGGGTTGCTTAGCCTCGGCTTTTTATGGAAATCCTTCCCGCCGGATGCAGGTGGTGGGCGTGACCGGCACCAACGGGAAAACCACCACGACTACCTTGTTGCACCAGTTGTTTGCGGCTTTGGGGTATAAAATCGGCCTGATCGGTACGGTGGAGAACCGTATCGGCGACACGATCGTGCCCAGCACGCATACCACGCCGGACGCGGTTTCGCTTCAGGAACTGCTCCGCCAAATGGCCGACGCGGGCTGCACGCAGGTTTTTATGGAAACCAGCAGCCACGCCATTCACCAGCTGCGCATCGCCGGGGTGGCCTTCGCCGGAGCGGTATTTACGAACCTGACGCACGACCACCTCGATTATCACAAGACTTTCGCCGAATACCGCGACGCGAAAAAACGCCTGTTCGACGATCTGCCCGACACCGCCTTTGCGCTGACCAATGCCGACGACCGGAACGGGCGCTTCATGCTCCAGAATACACGCGCCGAAAGCCACACCTACGGCCTGAAAACTCCGGCTGATTTCAAAACCAAAATCATCGAAAACGGCCTGCAAGGGCTACACCTGAACCTCGACGGCGAACAAGTCCACGCCCGGCTCATCGGCGAATTCAATGCGTACAACCTGACCGCGGTATATGCCACGGCCCGGCTGTTGGGCGCCGAAAAATTAGAAACCCTCGCTGCCCTGAGCAACCTGACCGGCGCCGAAGGCCGCCTCGAGGCGGTTCAAAACCCGGCCCGCCCCGGCAGCCTCGGTATCGTGGACTATGCCCACACGCCCGACGCCATCCAGCAGGTGCTCGAAACCATTGTGAAATTGAAAAAACGCGGCTCGAAAATCGTGACCGTCGTGGGCTGCGGCGGCGACCGCGACAAAACCAAACGCCCGGTCATGGCCCGCACGGCTGCCCACCTCAGCGATCACCTGATCTTGACCAGCGACAACCCGCGCACCGAAGACCCGGCAGCCATTCTTCGCGACATGGAGGCCGGCCTCGAACCCGAAGACCTCGCCAAAACCCTGACCATCGAAAACCGCGAACAGGCCATCAAAACCGCCTGCCAACTGGCCGGCCCGGAGGATGTGATCCTTGTGGCCGGCAAAGGGCATGAAAAATACCAGGATGTGATGGGGGTGAAACTGCCTTTTGATGATAAAGCGACCCTTTTGAAAAACCTTCGATAAGAACTGAGACAAAAAAAATGAAACGGTATCCATCCATAACAGTATTGGTCAGCGTGCTGCTTTGCGGCGTGCTATTCTGTTTTTGGGGATGGTACAACGGGTACCCTTTTGTGTACCCCGATACCGGAACGTATGTGGATTCGGGTTTTCAAAACTACGTTCCGGGCGACCGTCCGGTCACGTACGGGCTTTTTGTTCGGCACACCAGTCTGGCAGAGAGCCTGCTCTGGGTGATGCTGGCGCAAGGAATACTGAGTGTTTTGTTGGTGCGGGAATGGATGAAGACTTTTTCAGGAGAGACGCCTACCGCCGTGGCTTTGATTACAGCCGTCGTGTTTTTGATTTCCTGCACCAATGCTTCGATCTACGCATCCTACATGCTGCCCGACTTTTTTACCCCGATATTTTTCGGCGTGCTAATCCTGGTCTTGCTGGCGCCGGTCAAGCGCTGGCGCACCCTGCTCCTTGCGCTGTTGGCAATATTGGCGGCGATGACGCACAATTCGCATTTGCTTGGCGGGCTTGTTTTTGTCGGAGCAGTAGTTCTGTATCAGGCTTTTGTGCGCAAAGAGCAGCGCTTCGCTTGGACGAATATTGGAGCCGTAGCCGGTATTGTTTTGACGGCTTGGTTGGGCCTTTTTGTCCTCCATTTCAGTGTCAACAAAAAGTGGGAGATCATGCGCGACGGCCATGCTTTTACGATGGGGCGGCTTCACGAAATTGGTCTGCTGAAACAGTACCTGAACGAAAAATGCGCCGTAAAAGACCTGTATCTGTGCCCGGTAAAAGACTCCATGTCCGACGACTTCCTCTGGGACGCCAATAGCCCGCTCAACCAACATGGAGGATGGGATTCCGTCAAAACGGAGAATCAGTTCATCATCGGCGATATTCTGACCACGCCACGGTTTTTAAAGCGGTACCTGATCGAGTCGTTTAACAGCACGATCAAGCAGTTTTTCTACTTCAGAGCAGAAAAGATAGCCCCTGTGTCGGGGGGAGGAGGCCCGCTTAGTTCGGTGACAAAGCATTTTCCAAATGAATTGATCGCATACAAAATCGCCCACCAGAACCACCGCTATTGGTTTCTCGACATCGAGGGCCTGAATACCCGCCAGCAATACCTGTTTTTTGCCTGCCTGATTCTGATGACGCTTTTGTGGACGACAAAGTCGTGGCAAACAGCGATCCCCGAATCGCTGCAAAAAGCCTACAACCTCTTGTTTTTTTGCCTTGTGGTCAACGCATTTGTTTGTGCCACTTTCTCGACAGTAGTTTCCCGATACCAGGGCAGACTGATCTGGCTCTACATTTTCACCGGAGCCATGATATGCACGATACGATATACGCCGGTGCTCAAAAGATACCTCAGCCCGGAAAAGACATAATAGTGGAGGGACTATTATTTTGAACAGTCGCTGCGGGGCGATGCAAAATCGCCTCCAGCATTTTTTCAGTTTTGAGTTTTGAGTAAATCGAATCAATCGAATCAATTCATAAATGCTCTACGAATTTTTCAAATGGCTTGAGAATACATGGGATTTGCCGGGCGCCGGCGTGTTCCAGTACATCTCGTTCCGGGCGGGCGCGGCGATCATTTTGTCGTTGATCATTTCGCTCATCATCGGCAAACGGATCATTGATGGGCTGCGGCGGCTGCAAATCGGCGAGACGGTGCGCGACCTCGGTTTGCAGGGCGAAAACCTGAAAGCCGGAACGCCCACGATGGGCGGGGTCATTATCATTGCGGCTACCCTGATTCCCTGCCTGCTGCTGGCCCGACTGGATAATGTGTACATCCTGCTCATGCTTTTTGCCACGATCTGGATGGCGGCCATTGGTTTTCTGGACGACTACATCAAAGTGTTCAAAAAAGACAAAAAGGGCCTCAAGGGCATTTTCAAAATATTGGGACAGGTGGGCCTCGGACTGATCGTGGGCGTGACCATGCTGGTGAGCGACGAAGTGGTGGTGCGTATGGAACCCGAACAAGCCGCTTTGCATGGCTACGAGGTGAAAAAAGTGGTTTTTGTAAAGGAAAGCGAAAACACGTACAAGGAACTCGTACACGTGAAAGCCCCGATCACCAACGTGCCGTTTTTCAAAAACAACGAACTGGATTACTCGCGGGTGCTGTGGTTCCTCGGCGACAACGCCGCCGACCTCGTGTGGATCGTCTTTTTGATGATGACCATTTTCGTGATCGCCGCCGTCAGCAACGGGGCCAACCTTACCGACGGCCTCGACGGCCTGGCGGCGGGCGTGTCGGCCATAGTGGTCATGGCGCTCGGCATGATGGCCTACCTGAGCGGCAACGCCGTAGCAGCCGATTTCCTGAACATCCTCTACCTGCCACACACGGGCGAACTGGTGATTTTCGCCGCCTGCCTGCTCGGCGGTTGTATCGGATTCCTGTGGTACAACGTCTTTCCCGCCCGGGTTTTCATGGGCGACACGGGTAGCCTCACCCTCGGCGGTATCATCGCGGCGCTGGCGATCGTATTGCGCAAAGAACTGCTGATCCCGGTACTGTGCGGGGTTTTTTTGGTCGAAAACCTGTCGGTCATCCTGCAAGTCTGGTATTTCAAACACACGAAAAAGAAATACGGCGAGGGCCGCCGAATCTTCAAAATGGCGCCCCTGCACCACCATTTTCAAAAAGACGGCTACCACGAGGTCACCATTTCCGTGCGGTTCTGGATCATCCAGATCATGCTGGCCGTACTGACTGTCATCACCCTGAAAATCCGATAATCGAATCAATCGAATCAATCGAATCAATCGAATCAATCATAATGTCCACCAAACGCATAGTCATTCTCGGCGCCGGTGAATCCGGAACAGGCGCAGCGCTTCTGGCCAAACGGCTGGGGTATGACGTATTTGTGTCGGACAAAAGCCCGGTCAAGCCGGAGTACGAGGTTGCATTGGCAAAAGCAGGCGTGGCATTTGAGTCCGGGCAGCATTCACTGGAAAAAATCCTGAATGCAGCGGAAGTGGTCAAAAGCCCGGGAATACCGGAAAAAGCGGAGGTGATGCGGGCGATACGCACGAAAGGAATTCCGGTAATCGGCGAAATTGAGTTTGGATATCGTCATGCCGGGAAATGCACGATTGTGGCCATCACCGGTTCCAATGGCAAAACGACCACTACGATGCTGACGTACCACCTGCTGAAAACCGCCGGCTTGAATGTGCGCATGGGCGGCAATGTGGGCAACAGTTTTGCCGGACTTGTGCTGGAAAATGAAGGCCTGAGCAATCTGGTGTATGTGCTGGAAGTCAGTAGTTTCCAACTGGAGGATATTCAGAAATTCCGCCCGAAGGTGGCGGTGTTGCTCAACATCACCCCCGACCACTTGGATCGCTACGATTACCAGATGGACAACTATGCCCGCGCCAAGTTTCGCATCAACGAAAACCAGAAACGCGGCGATATTTTCATTTTCAACGCTGCCGACCCGGTGATGGCGGACTACATCACCCGGCATCCGCTGACGGCGGCTAAGCAGGTACAGGTGCGCAAAGGGTTTTTCAAAAACGGTTCGATCCGGATCGGGAAACGGCACACGTTCGACATGACCCAGGGCAAGTTGCGCGGCCCGCATAACATGTTCAACGCCGCATGTGCCGTTCGGGTCGCCCTGTCGCTCGGCGCCGATCCGGCCAAAATCCAGGAAGGGCTGAACACTTTTGAGCCGCCGGCACACCGCCTCGAAGTGGTGGCCACGGCAAATGGCGTGACCTGGATAAACGACAGCAAAGCCACCAATGTGGACTCGGTTTTTTACGCCCTGCAGGCGATGACCGGACCGACCATCTGGATCGTCGGCGGGCAGGACAAAGGCAACGATTACACGCCGCTGATGCCGTTGGTCAAAAAGAAAGTCAAAGCCATTGTCTGCCTTGGGGTAGACAACAGCAAAATCATAGATTTTTTTAAAAAAACGAAGAAACCAATAGTCGAAACCCGTAGTGCGGAGGAGGCCGTCCGGGAGGCCGCCCGACTGGCAGTTGCCGGCGATACGGTACTGTTGAGTCCGGCTTGTGCGAGTTTTGATTTGTTCCGGAATTATGAGGATCGGGGGGAGCAGTTTCGGAGCGCTGTAGAGGGGAGTGTTTTTGTCATTCCGAAGGAATCTGTCCCCTCTACGAGCGCCCCGCCGTGACGTGGACAGATTCCATCGGAATGACAAAAACCTCTGTGACACTTTTTTACTCTACGAATCATGTCTCTCGGTAACAAAATAGCAGCCGAACTACGCGGCGACCGCACCATCTGGATGATCATCGCCGTGATGAGCATCATCAGCATTCTGGCCGTGTATTCGGCTACCGGCTCGCTCGCCTGGCAGGCGCGGGGTGGCAACACGACCTCGTACCTGATGCGCCACGCGATCATGCTGGCATTCGGGCTTTTCCTGATTTATGTGTGCCACCGCATCCACTACCGCCGGTATCAGCAAATGGCGCCCTTGCTGCTGGCGATTTCCGTACCCTTGTTGGCGCTGACGCTCGTTTTCGGCATGAGCATTAACGAGGCTTCCCGCTGGATCGAAATTCCGATTCTGTCGTTCAGTTTCCAGCCCTCGGACTTTGCCAAATTGGCCCTCGTGGTATATGTCGCCAAGATGTTGACCAAAAAACAGGAGTACATCACGAGCTTCAAAGAGGCTTTTATGCCGATCATCGTGCCGGTGCTGATCGTGTGCGGGCTGATTGCCCCGGCCAACCTGTCCACGGCGTTGGTGCTTTTTTGCACCTGCATTGCGCTCATGTTCGTGGGTCGCGTTAATCCCCGTTTCATTTTCCTGCTGGGGCTGTTGGGGGTAGTTGTTTTTGCCGGGCTGATTGTCATTGGAAAATATCAGCCCGATATGGTGCGAGTTGAAACCTGGGCTTCCCGCGTGGATGATTACCTGAACAACCCGGACGGCGGTTATCAAGTGCAACAAGCCAAAATCGCCATTGCGCGCGGAGGTGTTTTCGGAGCGGGGCCGGGTAATTCCGTTGCTCGCAACTTCCTGCCCTATTCGCACGCCGACTTCATTTACGCCATCATTTGCGAGGAATACGGCCTCATCGGCGGCGTGCTGGTGCTCGGGTTGTATGTGATGCTGTTTTTCCGAACCGTCGCGCTGGTCACCAAAAGCCCCAAGGCCTTCGGCGCATTTTTGGCCATAGGCCTGAGCCTCATGCTGACGGTGCAAGCCCTGGCCAACATCGCCGTATCGGTACACCTGGTGCCGGCAACCGGCCTGACCCTGCCCATGATTTCGATGGGCGGTACCAGTCTTGTTTTTACGTCCATCGCCCTTGGGATGATCCTGAGTGTCAGCAAGTTCATTGAAAAATTAGAAAACACATGAGCGCGGAACGTCCATTGCGAATACTGATTACCGGCGGCGGCACGGGCGGACACGTTTTCCCGGCTATTGCCATTGCCGATGCCGTCAAACGCATGCGGCCCGACACGGAATTTCTATTTGTCGGCGCCAACGGCAAGATGGAAATGGAGCGAGTGCCCCAGGCCGGATACCAGATTGAGGGCCTGAACATTGCAGGTTTTCAGCGCGGGTTTTCGCTGGCGAGTTTGCGTCGGAACCTGTCGTTTCCGTTCAAATTGATTTCCAGTGCGCTCAAGGCCAAACGCATTGTGCGGCGCTTCCAGCCCGATGTGGTGGTCGGTACCGGCGGCTACGCTTCCGGGCCGGTGATGCGCGCCGCGCAACAGTTGGGTATTCCGACCATCATTCAGGAACAAAATTCGTATGCCGGGGTGACCAACCGCCTGCTGGCCAAACGGGCAAGCCGCATTTGCGTGGCCTACGACCACATGGAGCAGTATTTTCCGATGGATAAAATCGTGTTCACGGGTAATCCCGTTCGGCAGGACATTTTGCATCTGGAGCAAAAACACGAGGAAGGTCTGCAGCACTATGGGCTGGCAAGCGGCAAAAAAACGATAGCCGTTATCGGCGGCAGTCTCGGCGCCCGCACCCTGAACCGCGCTTTGGCGGAAAACACCGCCTTGTTGGCCGAACGCTCCGACGTGCAGGTACTCTGGCAATGCGGCCGGTTTTACGAATACGAATATTCCAACTGCGATACGGCCCGGTTGCCCAATGTACAGATTCGTTCCTTTATTGATCGAATGGATTTGCTGTATGCCGCTGCCGATTTGATCATTTCCCGCGCCGGGGCGCTCAGCATCAGTGAACTGTGCCTCGTAGGCAAGCCGGTGATTCTGGTGCCTTCGCCCAATGTGGCCGAAGACCACCAGACCAAAAACGCGCTGGCGCTCACGGAAAAAAGTGCGGCCCGCTTGGTGCGCGACGCCGAAGCCTTCGAAAAATTGCTGCCGGAGGCATTCATGTTGCTCGAAAAAGAAGCCCTCATGTTCAGCCTTGGCGAAAACATCCGGCACCTCGGACGCCCGAAAGCGGCTGATAACATTGCGATGGAGGTTTTTAATGTCACAGAGGCTCACAGAGTGTAAGAGGACACAGAGTTTTTGACAATTTCTGATAGAAAAAATAAAAAGACATGAAACGAGTACTGATTTTTTTGATCCTTGGCTTGCTCACTTTATCGGCCTGCAAACGCGCCAACGACAACAACCCGGCGCTCATCGGCAAGTGGCAAGGCAAGGAGTGGCTGGTGTTCGGCAAGCCAATCGGGGAGGACGCTTCGCAGGTGGAGTTTGAATTTACCGCCGAGGGCGACTATTCCGCACGCTTCGGAAGCCAGGAGGAGAGTGGTGTTTGGCGTACGCAAAAAGAAAAACTTTACACAACCGCTCAGGGTGAAAAGGAGATCGTGGTAAAAATCCTGCAACTGGATGCCACTACACTCAAATTTGAAATGAATCGCGGGGGAAGGCAGGAAACCCTCGAATTGACAAAAACACAATAAAATCGTGGAACTCAGGGATATTCAAACCATCTATTTCATCGGTATCGGCGGCATCGGCATGTCGGCCCTGGCGCGGTATTTCCGTGGCCATGGAGCCGAGGTGTACGGGTACGACCGCACCGAAACCGACCTGACCCGTGCTCTGGCATCGGAAGGTATGCACGTGCATTACGACGACGATGTGCGCCACATTCCGGCCCGCGTGGACTTAGTGGTTTGGACTCCCGCAGTACCGCAGGATCACCGCGAACTTGCCTGGTTCCGGGAGCATGGTACCCCGATAAAAAAACGCGCCGAAGTATTGGGGATCATCAGCAAAGGCAAACGCTGTATTGCGGTCGCCGGCACGCATGGAAAAACCACCACCAGCACCATGACCGCGTACCTGTTGCGCAGATCGGGAGTGGATGCCACCGCATTTCTGGGTGGTATTTCGGCAAACCTCGGTTCCAATTTTATCGAAGGCAAGAGCGACTGGGTGGTGGTGGAAGCCGATGAATACGACCGCTCGTTTTTGCATTTGCATCCCGAAATCGCTGTACTGAACTCGCTGGACCCGGATCACCTCGACATTTACGGCTCGGCGGAAGCGGTGGTGGAAACGTACAAACAATTCGTCCGCCAGATCAAGCCCGGCGGCACGCTTTTGTACAAACACGGCTTGCCGCTGGATGATGTAGCCGAAGACCTCCGGGCAAGCGGCCGCAAGGTGCTCACGTTTGGCATTGACGCCGGCGACTACGAGGTTCAAAACCTGCGTGTTGAGGATGGGGCGATGGCATTCGGAATAAAATCGAGTATTTACCGCTGGGATAATTTGCGCCTTCCGTACCCCGGCAGGCACAATGTCGAAAATGCAACGGCGGCCTGGGCGGCAGTGCACTGTGCAGGGGCCTTTGTGCCAAAATTGTCGGAAGCGCTTGCGCAGTTCCGGGGCGTGAAGCGGCGCTTTGAGTTTATTGTGCGTCGGCCGGATGTAGTTTATGTGGACGACTACGCCCATCACCCGGCCGAGTTGCAGGCCACAATAGCCGCTGCGCGGATGTTTTTTCCCGGGAAAAAGATCACAGGCGTCTTTCGGCCGCACTTGTTTACCCGCACCCGCGACTTTGCCGACGGTTTTGCTGCCGCTTTGGATCAGTTGGATGCGTGCATCCTACTTCCGATCTATCCGGCTCGCGAGCAACCATTGCCCGGCATAACCTCCGAATTGATTTTGAGCAAAATGAATTTAATGAATAAAAAAGTGGTTACGAAGGCCGACCTGTTGTCAGAACTACAAAAACACAATCCGGAAGTTTTATTGACTATGGGTGCCGGCGACATTGACACGTTCGTGCAGCCAATTGCTCAATTATTTCAATCGAATCAATCGAATCAATCATAACGCCATGCTGTCCGATCTTTTAAATATGCGCTTGCCGAACGTTCGTTATGAACGAATCAGTTGGATTGTATTTCTGCTGATTACCGCTTTGATTCTGCTATCGGCTGTTACGCGCAAGAAAAACAGTTTTGCCAGTGAGACGGATGTCGAGATTGTTCCGCTTGAGAGTGGTCGGGCAATGTTGGGCGACCGCGATGTGCGGCAAAACCTGTTGCAAGCCTTCGGCAACACCCTGGAAGGCACCGAATTGGCCGACCTGGAAGTGGATCGCATGGAACGGGTGCTGGAAACCGACCCGTTCGTGGAAGATGCCGAAGTTTTTGTGGGACAGAGCAATGCCTTGCATGTAAAAATCCGGCAACGCGAGCCTATCCTCCGGGTGCTGGACAATAACGGCGGGAACTATTTTTTGGATAATGATGGCGCTAAAATACCCACCTCATCGCTGTACACCCCACGAGTTATGGTTGCAACCGGTAATATCGCTCCCTACACGGCTGATTTTCAGGAAAAGAAGCGCAATACTTTGAAGGACCTTTTTGCCTTGACCAAATTCCTGCTGGACGACCCGGTATGGTCCACGTTTATCCAGCAGATTCATGTCAATAATGCAAATGAATTTGTCCTTGTGCCGCTTGTCGGTGATCAGAAAATTATATTGGGAAGTATCAAAAACCTGGAAAATAAATTGAACCGACTAAAAATATTCTATCAGGAGGGCATGCCATATTCCGGTTGGAATACCTACAATAGTATTTCATTGAAGTATAATGGGCAGGTAGTTTGCAAAAAATAGAAATTTTTTAGAAAAATATTATCAAAAGCCTTGGAATTCAAATAAATAAAAAAATACCTTTGCTCCCGGAAAAGTAATACATGAAGGGTGCAAAGGATAGAAACAGTAAACAGTATTGTTAACTCAACTTTTGCACACAATGACCGAATTAGCACCACAATCCCACGATGTGGTCGTCGCGCTTGACATTGGCACCACGAAAGTATGCTGCCTTGCAGGGCGCAAGAACACACATGGCAAACTCGAAATCCTCGGCGTAGGAAAAGTCGAGAGCATCGGCGTACTCCGCGGTGTAGTCAGCAACATCGAAAAAACGGTAACCGCCATCCGCGAAGCCGTGGACATCTGCGAACGTCAGGTTCGTATGAAGTTCAATACCGTACATGTTGGCATTGCCGGCCAGCACATCAAAAGCCTTCAGCATCGGGGTATTCTTACCCGCGAAAGCGACCACAACGAAATCGCCCGGCGCGATATTGATCGCCTCGTGAACGACATGTTTAAACTTGTGCTCCCGCCGGGAGACAAGATCATTCATGTGTTTCCACAAGAGTTCACGGTAGATAGCGAGCAGGGCATCTCCGATCCTATCGGGATGTGTGGCGTTCGCCTGGAGGCCAATTTCCACATCATTACCGGCCAAATCACGGCAGTCAACAACATTTTCCGTTGCATTGAAAAAGCCGGCCTCAAGGTGGCTGATCTTACGCTCGAACCCATCGCGAGTGCTGATGCCGTGTTGTTTGAAGAAGAAAAACAAGCCGGCGTTGCTCTGGTGGATATCGGCGGCGGTACCACCGACATCACGATTTTCCACGAAGGAATCATCCGCCACACAGCGGTTATTCCGTTCGGGGGCAACGTCATTACTGCAGATATCAAGGAGGGTTGTACGGTGATGCAGCCACAGGCGGAAAAACTTAAAATCCGTTTTGGTTCGGCGCTTGCCTCGGAAGTATACGACAACCGGATTATCACGATCCCGGGCTTGCGTGGCCGCGAGCACAAGGAGATCAGTGAGAAAAACCTCGCCCGGATCATCCAGGCCCGCATGGAAGAACTGCTTGATTATGTGCTCTGGGAAATCCGGCGCAGCGGCTACGAGCGCAAACTTATCGGAGGAATCGTCCTGACTGGAGGCGGCGCTTTACTCAATCATGCAGACAAACTTGTCGAGCTCCATACCGGTATGTCCTGCCGCATTGGTCTGCCGGTAGAAAACCTGGCGCATGGCTATCGTGAAAGCGTAAGCAGTCCCATCTTTAGTACGGCTATAGGCTTACTGCTCAAAGGTTTGCAGGATATTGAGGCAGGAAACCGTTCTACTGCGAATGCAGCAGAAAACACGTCGGCTAACGTTGACAAAGAACCCTCCAATGTGTCGGAAGAAAAGTCGCCGACCTGGCTTGACAATGTCTTCCGTAAAACAAAAGAGTGGTTCGAAGCCGAACCCGATATGGACTTTAAAAAGTAGTTTTGAGTTTTGAGTTTTGAGTTTTGAGTGGACATGCGCAAAATGTGCAGTTCCCAAAACTCAAAATTCATAACAACTCAAAACTCAAAACTCACAACTCAAAACTTTGACTATGTTGTTCGATCTTCCGAAGGATGAACCTTCTATCATAAAAATTATCGGCGTTGGCGGCGGCGGCTCCAATGCGGTCACGCACATGTATAAACAAGGCATCATTGGTGTGGATTATGCAATCTGCAACACCGATGCACAGGCCATGCACCTTAGCCCGGTTCCCGTCAAAATTCCACTCGGCGCCAGCCTGACCGAGGGCCGAGGCGCCGGTAGTAAACCCGATGTGGGCAAACGTGCCTGTATCGAAAGTATTGATGAAATCACCCGCTTTCTGGACGACGGCACCAAAATGGCCTTCATCACGGCCGGGATGGGTGGCGGTACCGGTACCGGCGCGGCGCCTATCATTGCTCAAGCCGCACAAGAACTTGGCATCCTTACAGTCGGTATCGTGACGCTTCCGTTCCTGTTTGAAGGCCGGTTGCGGGTGAGCAACGGCTTCGACGGCCTGGAAGAACTACGCAAAAACGTGGACTGCCTCGTGGTTATCAGCAACGATAAATTGCGCCAGATTCACGGCAATCTCAGCATCTCGCAAGCCTTTTCGCAGGCCGACAATATCCTGTGCACAGCCGCCAAAGGCATCGCTGAAATCATCACGGTGCCCGGCTATGTGAACGTGGACTTTGAAGACGTGAATACCGTTATGCGCGGCTCCGGCGTAGCCATCATGGGCACCGCTGCAGTCGAAGGCGAAGGCCGCGCGCGCCGTGCTGTGGACGAAGCGCTCAACTCGCCCCTGCTTGAAGACAGCAACATCAGCGGCGCTAAAAACATCCTCGTCAATATCACTTCCGGCTCGAAGGAAGCCACCATGGACGAGATTTTTGAAATCACCGAATTCGTCCAGCAAGAAGCCGGCGAGGGGGCAAACCTCATCTGGGGTAATTGTTTCGACGAACGCCTTGGCGAAAAACTCAGCGTGACCATCATCGCTACCGGTTTTGAAGCCACACGCAAAACGCCGTTTATCCCGGGTGCCCGTACACAAGCGGCTCCGAGCGAACGGCAGGTGGTACACCTCGACGAAGAATCGCCCAAACCCAAGCCTTCGTTGTTCACGATCACGTCCGAAGAATCCCGCGTTGTGGAAGAAAAGCCCGCCAACGCCGTCGAATTTGATTTCGATAACGTGCGGGAAACGATGGAGAAAATCCGCAGCGCCAAAAGCGATCAAAATGATCCGTTTGTACGCCCGGACGACCTCGGCGAAATCAGCCCGGAAGAGCGCCGTCAGCGCCTGGCTGAAGCACAACGCCGCCGCGACGAAGTGCGCAACCGCCCGATTAATGTGGTGAAACTAAACTCACCGCAAACAATCATCGAATTGGAAAACCAGCCGGCTTATTTGCGCAAGGGTGTCCGATTGGACAGCCTGCCCGACGCCGAATCCTCCGGTATGTCCACATGGACCATCTCCATCGAAGACGAGCCGGAAATCAGGATGAGCGGCAATTCCTTCCTGCATGATACGGTGGATTAGTTGATTGGTTGACTGGTTGATTGGACATTTTTAATTAGCCAATTTTCCAGTCAACCAGTCAACCAATCAAAAGCACTATTCGGTCATTAAACCGTTTCTTCTGCGGTTCGGCGTGTGGGACGCCGGGCCGCTTTTTTTGTTGTTGCCGTGTCGGGGTTGCGTAGTTTTGCCCCCGTTTTTCACACCACACTTCGAATATGAAATTTCCACAACCCATACCCGTCCGCCAATTGGCCGACCGATTCAATGCCCAACTTCTCGGCGAGGCATCCCTGCTCGCTACCGGCATCAACGAAATCCACAAAGTGGAGCCCGGTGACATTGCGTTTTCCGATGCGCCCAAATATTTTCAGAAAACACTCGACAGCGCCGCCACAATCATCTTGCTCAACGCACCAGCCGAGTGCCCACTAGGTAAAGCGATTCTGGTAGTGGAAAAACCGTTCGAGGTGTACGACACCCTCATCCGTGAACACCGCCCCTTCGAACCCTCGGTCAGCCCGATCAGCCACAAAGCGCAAATTCATCCCACCGCTATCCTCGAACCGGGTGTGGTCGTGGCGGCAAACGTGTCCATCGGGGCGCATTCGTACATTCAGGCCAACACCTACATCGGCGAGTACACCACGATTGGCGAGCATGTAACCATCGGCCCCAATACCATCATCGGCAGCGACGCCTTTTATTTCAAAAAACACCCCGACGGCTCCTACCAGAAATGGTGCTCCGGCGGCCGGGTCATCATCGAAGACCACGTGGATATTGGCGCCGGCTGCACCATCAACAAAGGTGTGAGCGGCGATACCATCATCGGCGCCGGCAGCAAATTGGATTGCCAAATCCATATCGGCCACGGCGTGGTCATCGGGAAAAACTGCCTCATGGCAGCCCAGGTCGGTATTGGCGGCAAAACCATCATTGAGGACAACGTAGTGCTGTACGGTCAGGTCGGCATCGTGCAGGCCGTGCGGATCGGCAAAGGCGCTGTGGTGCTGGCCGGCTCCGGCGTGTCCAAGTCGCTCGAAGGCGGAAAAACCTATTTCGGCTCGCCGGCGGAGGAAATGCGGGAAAAATACCGGGAGTTGGCGGCCGCGCGGCAGTTGCCGGAACTGCTTAAAAAGTTAGGCTCCTCGTAGAGTTGATGGCAACGCGGAGTAGGCGGCTTTTCCGAGCGCGACAACAATGGCAACGCGGATAACGCAGATCAACGCAGATTACCACGGATTTTAAAAAAATCCGCAGGCATCCGCAAAATCTGCGTTATCCGCGTTGCCATTGTTGTCGCGCTCGGCGTAACCTGCGTATCCTGCGTTGCCATTGTTGCCGCGCTCGGCAAAGCCAGCCTCACTCTTCTTTCACCCGCACCACATCCACACCCAACTCCCGCACCATCCGGTTCAGTGCAGGCAAAGCCCGTTCACGAATGTTTTTCCATTTCTCCAATTCGGCATTGATCAAACTGAACAACATGGCCTGCACCTCCAATGCCTGGCTTGTCGGTGCGAAGTCGCCCTGAGCAGCGATTTCCATCACATTCCCGAGTTTGTCGTTGAGCCGCACGGGGTAGTTCAGCGGATCCTGGCTGGATTTGTTCTTGGTTTGGTAAAGTGCTTCCTCCACAGCAGTCATGTCTTTTTCGATGGTTTTGATCTGCTCGCGCAATGGCTTCAGGCGTTCTTCCTCGGGCAGGCGGGAAGTGAGGCCCTTGAGTTGGGCGCGCAGGTCGCGGATGTGGCCGATGGCGGTGTGCATTTCCGTGAGTTTATCGGAGCAGGATTTGACGAAGGCAAACTGCTCAGCAAAATCCTCCGGGCGGGCAGTGGCACGCGGATCAGGTAGTAGCACAAATGACTCTTCCGCACTTTGCCCGTTCACCGTGAGACGCGCACGGTAGTCGCTTGGCACCGCCACCGGACCACTCAGGCGGGTGGACCAAAGGATCAGGCCGTCAAATTTTTTCGCTCCCGGGTAGCGCATATCCCACACGAAACGGTTGCCGCCGGATTTCAGGTCAGACAGTTTGTCCTCCTTGGCCTGGCTGGAAAACTTCCGCACCAATGCGCCGGAAGCATCCAGAATTTCCAGCGTCACGGTGTCCTTCTCATCTGGTTTGTTTTTCAGATAAAAATGCAGCATCACGCCGCCGGGGTGGTTGGTGCCGGCAGTTTTCGAGTTTTTCACCTGCCGGCCCTCCATGCGGTACGACGGCATGGGCCGGTACAGGTGGAAATTTTTGCCCGAAATATCCTCCGAGGTTTGATGCAGCACCGTCAGATCGTCTATGATCCAAAGGCTGCGGCCCTGCGTGGCGGCAATGAGGTTGTCGTTTTTGAGGGTCAGGTCGGTGACGGGCACGATGGGCAGGTTCAGTTGGAATGGTTGCCAGTGCGCGCCGTCGTCGAAACTGAGGTACATGCCCTGCTCGGTGCCGCAGTACAACAGGCCACGGCGTTTCGGGTCGGCGCGAAGCACGCGGGTGAAATGCTCCGGTGCGATGCCCTCGATAATCTTGCGCCACGTTTTTCCATAGTCGGCAGTGTGAAACAGGTAGGGCCTGTAGTCGCCCGACTTGTACGAAGTGGCAGCAAGGTAAAGCCCGCCTTTTCGGAAAGGGTCGGGTTCTACGCAATTGACCATGCACCACTTCGGCATTTCGGCGGGGGTGACGTTGACCCAGTTGCCACCGCCGTCGCGGCTGATATGTACGAGGCCGTCGTCGCTGCCGGTCCAGAGCAGGCCAGGTTCGTAGGGTGATTCGCAGGCGGCGAAAATGGTGCAGTAGTACTCCACGCTGGTATTGTCCTGCGTGATCGGGCCACCCGATGATTTCTGGCGCTCCCGGTCGTTGGTGGTCAGGTCGGGGCTGATGGTTTTCCAGGTCTGGCCCTCGTCGGTGGTGAGGTGCAGCCGGTTGGAGGCGGCGTAGAGTTTTTTCGGGTCATTCGGGGAGAAAAACAGCGGGAAGTTCCATTGGAAACGGAAACGGGCGTCCTCGGCGCCGTGGCCCATGTTGTCTTCGGGCCACACGTTGATGGCGCGGGTGGTTTTGCGGCGGTGATCCACGCGGCTGAGGTAGCCGTGGTACTCGCCGCCGTACACGATTTCGCTATCGTTTGGATCTACGGCGATATGGCCCGATTCACCGCCGGCAGTAGGTTCCCAGTCGCGCTCACCGATGCTGCTGCCGTCGGTGCGGTGGCGGATGCGTACAGTGCTGTTGTCTTGCTGAGCCACGTAAATGCGGTACGGAAAATCGTTGTCGGTAGTCACGCGGTAAAACTGGGCGGTGGGCTGGTTGTGGTAGGTGCTCCAGGTTTCGCCGCCGTCGAAAGTGATCTGGGCGCCGCCGTCGTCGCCGATAATCATTCGGTTTGGGTCTTCGGGCGCAATCCAGAGGTCGTGGTGGTCGCCGTGCGGCGCCGATTTCCCGGTAAATGTTTTTCCACCGTCTTTGGAGCTGTGGTAGGCGACATTCACCACATACACCTTGTCGGCGTCTTTGGTGTCGGCGTAAATGCGGGTGTAGTACCAGGCGCGCTGGCGGAGGTTGCGGTCGTCGTTCAGTTTGGTCCATTTTTTCCCGCCGTCGTCGGAGCGGAACACGCCTCCGTTTTCGGCTTCGATGATGGCCCACACGCGTTGCGGATTGGCCGGCGACACGGTCACGCCGATGATCCCGAGGGTGTCTTTTTGTGGCAGTCCTTCGTTGCGGCTGATGTCCGTCCAGGTATCGCCGCCGTCGGTGCTTTTCCAGAGGCCGGAGCCTGCGCCACCGCTGCTGAGGCTGTACGGGGTGCGGCGGATGCGCCAGGTGCTGGCGTACAGGATGCGCGGGTTGGTGGGGTCGAGGCAGAGGTCTATGGCGCCGGCATCTTCGTTGGCGAAGAGGATGCGCGACCAGGTTTTTCCGCCGTCGTCGGAGCGGTACACGCCGCGTTCGGGGGAGGGTTTGAACAAGTCGCCGAGCACGGCTGCGTACACGCGGTCAGGGTTGTTGGGATGCACGCGGATACGGGGGATGTGGCGGCTGTTGGGCATTCCGGCAAAGGTCCAGGTTTGCCCCGCGTCGGTGCTTTTCCACACCCCGGAGCCGGCGCTGACGTTGCCGCGCACGGTTTTTTCGCCGCCGCCGGCGTATAGCACGTTGTGGTCGGAGGGAGCCATCTCAATGGCCCCAATGGAGCCGCCGAAGAATCCGTCGGACAGGCAGGCCCAGGTGCGACCGCCGTCGGTGGTGCGCCATACGCCGCCACCCGTGCTGCCGAAATAAAACAGGTTTGGTTTGCCCGGTACGCCCGTTACCGCTGCAGAGCGTCCGCCGCGGAACGGCCCGATGCAACGCCATTCGAGGGCGTTGTACACGGATTCGTCTATCGCCGGCTTCGGCGCGGGAACGGGTTTTGTTTTTTGAGCAAAAAGGGTGGGGGAGATGAGCAGGGCAAAAATGAGGAGGAGGTAGCGCATGAACAGAAATAAGTTACTGGAAATTGGGGAGGCAATGTTACGGAAGGTTTGGGGAACGCGTAAACGGATGCGCCGCTAACGCGGCTAAAGCAATGGGCGTAGCCCCGATGCCGTATTTTTAGTACCGTCGCACATATTCAATTTCAAAAAATCTGTTCCCCTCTACTGCGTTGAGGCAGTAGGGTAGGGCCTGTCGGGTATTTTTGTCGTTGCCACTCAATCCGGCTTGTACATGAAAATACCTTTCGACATTTCCCTCGATCGCCCGCACGATGCCTACTTCGAGCAGGTTTTCAAGGTGCTACCCGTAGCGCTTGAGTTGGTACGGGCCTTTTTGCCTCCCAAGCAACTGGCGGCATTAAACCTGCAAACCCTGCAACTGTCGTCGGAGCGCTACCTGAGCGACGAGCTCCGGGAGTTCTACTCTGATCTGGTGTACACTTGCGAAACTGTTCAGGCCGAACCGGTGCGCATCTGCCTGCTGCTGGAGCACAAAAGCGGAGCAACCGGGCGCCGCGTGTACGTGCAATTAGCCAATTACCTGAGCGGGGTGCAGGAAGAAGACATTCGCCAGAAACGCCCGTTTTTTACGCTGACGATACCCATCCTGTTCTATCATGGCAAAGTTCCATGGAATCCCGGCCCCTTGCGCGAACAGTACGGGCCGGTACCGGTCAGCCTTGCCGGGTACATTCCCCACTTCGACATACTTCAGGTGGATGTGCAGGCTATGTCCGACGAAGAAATCCGATCCATGCGGGATGTAGTTTTGCTTCGCAATATCCTTTTGGTGTTTAAGCATGCCCGGGAGGATGAATATGTCCGCCGACATTTTCACGAGATGCTTATTTTTGTCCGCGAAAACCTGCCGGAGGACATCTGGCTGGGCTTGTTTCAGGCCACCTTTTTGTACCTTCAAATCGTTACTTCACTCAACAAACACGACATCATGGAACTGGTAGAGACCTTGCCGCCGCAGGAAGAGCGCCGCGCCAAATCGGCATACGAGCAATTTATAGAAGAGGGTATCGAGAAAGGTATCGAGAAAGGTATCGAGAAGGTGCTCCTGGCTTTTTTGAAAAAGAACCCGAATTGGAATGACCGGCAGATAGCGGAATACTTCGACCTCTCGGTCAGTATGGTAAAAAAGGTGCGTCTGCACTTGCCGGGTAAGGAATAAATCGCATGCCCTTCACTTGCATCCTGCGGGTTGCTCCTGCGTCAGGTACAGGTCAATTTGCTCGCCTACGCGCATGGTACCCTCGGGGTCGAACTGCGGCGTCTGGCGCCAGACATAGGCGGTGAGTTGGTCCACTACCGTACCGTCGTGGATGACGGCGCCTACGCTTAGGTTGCTGCTGCTGAGGAGGAAGCGGGCGGCATCGTAAGTCTGGCACACGCAATCGGGAATTTCGACGGTGAGCGCCACCTGCTCGGAGACGATGAAATCTATGGTGGCGCCCATTGCCACACGGTAGCCGTTGCGGATTTCCTCAGTGATCGTGTCGCCCTGAAAAAGCACGGCGACGATGGTGTTCGGCGAAAGTTTAGGATCGGCGATACGAGCCAGAACACGGGGTTTGAGGCCCAGGCGGACGCACTTGCGACTGTACAGGTCGTAGTCGTCGCTGCCCACGAGGTCGGGCATTTTGATGATGTCCGGGTTGTTTTTGGCTACGGTGAAATACAGCGTCCGGCCCTCTTTGACCCGGCTTCCGGGGACGGGGTTTTGTGCCAGCACCTGCCCGGGTGGTTTGCCGGGCACATAAATCGAGTCGTTGACCACCACGTCGAAATCGCTGGACATGGCCATAGCGCTTGCGGCCCGGTAGCCCATGCCGACGAAGTTGGGTACCTCCTGGCTTTCGCCGTGGTTGGTGTAGCATTTCAGCCACCAGAACGTGAGCAGAAGCAGGCCGCTGAAAAAACCGATCAGGCCCAAACAGTTTCGGACGACGAACGGCGCGGTGAGAAAACTGTATACCTCGAAGCCGGCTTGCCGAATCGCCAACCATATTTTATTAAACATGTTTCGTAGCAACGTATCCCGGAGCAACGGTTTGTTTCGCTGCTCTGCGGACAAAGGTATTTTGAAGATTTTAAACGGAACAGCACTACTTTTAGGATTTACCCACACGGCCCGCCTACCTTTGCGCCCGACCAAAACAATGACGACCTTGAGCACAAAAACGACGCTACGGCCCGCCAAATCCGGCAACGGCATTCGTACACATACGACGGCGCCCATTCCGGCTGCCATTCTGGAACGCGCGTTCCGCCTCATGGCTACAGCCAAATCCATGACGGATATTTATGAGGCAAACTTCAAGTTTGTCTCCAAATACGTACACGCCACCTCGCGCGGCCATGAGGCGGTTCAGTTGGCAGTGGCCATGCAGTTGTTGCCGCAGGATTACATTTTCCCGTACTACCGCGACGACAGTATCCTGCTCGGAATCGGTATGCGCCCGTACGACTGCATGCTGCAACTGATGGCCAAACGTGACGATCCCTTTTCCGGCGGGCGCTCGTACTACTGCCACCCCAGCCTGCGCGATGCCGATAAACCCAAAATCCCGCACCAAAGCAGCGCCACCGGCATGCAGGCTATTCCCGCCACCGGTGCAGCCATGGGCTTCTGGTACCAGGAAAAACTCAAAACTCAAAACTCAAAACTCAAAACTGAGCATCCGGTTGTTGTTTGTTCGCTGGGTGATGCTTCCGTTACGGAAGGCGAGGTAAGCGAGGCGTTTCAGATGGCTGTTCTGAAAAAATTGCCCATCTTGTATCTGGTGCAGGACAACGGCTGGGATATTTCCGCCAATGCCAACGAAACCCGTGTGGCCAATGCCGCCGAGTATGCCAAGGGCTTCCCCGGGCTGGAGGCAGTGAGCATCGAAGGCAACGATTTTGCGCAGTGCTGGAATACTGTGCAGACTATCCTCGAAAAAATCCGCACCGAGCGGCGCCCGTTTCTGTTGCACGCCCGTGTGCCGCTGCTCAACCACCATACCTCGGGTGTGCGCAAGGAATGGTACCGCGACGACCTTTCCGAGCACGAACAGCGCGATCCGTACCCGATTTTGCGCAAAACCCTGCTCGAAAACGGTTTTTCTGAAAAACAACTCCGGCAGTTTGAACAAGAGGCTGCCGACCTTGTAGCCGCTGATTTTGAAAAAAGCAAAAATGCCGAAGACCCGCGCCCGGAAGATTTGTACACCCACGATTTCGCACCGACGCCGGTCGTGCAAGAGCGCGGCGAACGCAGTCCGGCAGGCCGAGAGCCTAAAGTAATGGTGGACTGCGCCCTGTTTGCCGTGGAAGAACTCATGCGCGCGCATCCCGAGTGCCTGCTCTATGGGCAGGACGTAGGGCGCCGGCTTGGCGGGGTGTTCCGGGAGGCGGCCACACTGGCGGAAAAATTCGGCGACCACCGCGTATTCAATACTCCCATTCAGGAGGCATTTATCATCGGCAGTACGGTGGGCATGAGTGCCGTGGGCCTGAAGCCTGTCGTGGAAGTGCAGTTTGCCGACTACATCTGGCCGGCGCTGAACCAGTTGTTCACCGAGGTGAGCCGTTCCTGCTACCTCACCAACGGCAAGTGGCCGGTGAGTTGCATCCTGCGCGTACCGATCGGCGCGTACGGCAGTGGCGGGCCGTATCACAGCAGCAGTGTGGAGAGCGTAGTGGCCAATATCCGCGGTATAAAAATCGCTTACCCGAGCAACGGCGCCGATCTCAAAGGACTGATGAAAGCCGCTTACCACGACCCTAATCCGGTCGTAATTTTTGAGCACAAAGGCCTTTACTGGAGCAAGGTGCGCGGCACCGAAGCCGCCCGCACCGTAGAACCTTCCGAAGATTATATCATTCCGTTCGGCAAAGCCCGCGTTGCGCTGGAGGCAGATGCTGCTTCCCTGAAAAAAGGCGAAACACTCGGCATCGTCACCTACGGCATGGGGGTACACTGGTCGCTGAATGCCGCACAGCAGCACCCGGGCAGGGTAGAAGTGCTTGATTTGCGTACCCTTTACCCGTTGGACGAACAAGCCATGTTCGACCTGGCCCGACGCCATGGAAAGGTACTGGTGGTGACGGAGGAACAGGTGCACAGTTCCTTTGCACAGAGCCTTGCAGCGCGTATTTCCGAATACTGTTTCGAGTGGCTCGACGCGCCGGTGCGCACCCTCGGAGCCGCGAACATGCCGGCAGTGCCGCTCAACTCGGTACTGGAGCAGGAGATGATCCCGAGTATTGAAAAGGTGGGAGCGGCTATTGCCGGCCTGCTTTCTTACTGACAAGGCAAGGTTTTTATTCAAGTTCCACTACCCGTACCCCCAGAAGTCCCTTCCGCACGGGCAGTTCGATTACCTCGCCGGGTTTGGTCAGCGGAAAATATTCCTGTTTTTTGTACTGAAAACGGTACACACGCTCGCCCTCCTGCACGGTCAGCCGATACCCGGAGGGTTTGATTTTTTCGCCCTTGAGCAGGCCGTAACCCGAAGAGAGGTAGGGCATTTCGGACACGAAAACGAACTTTCGGTACTCCCGCACGCTGCCCGCACGGTTGAGTAGTCCGGCAAACAAAGGCATGAAAAGCACCGTGAAAACGGCAATCGTAAATGTTTCCGGCAGGTGGTTTTCCCAGGGCGTGAGGCGTTTGCGCAGGACATACAACACCGAAGCGGCCACCGTGGCGCCGGCAAGCATGGCGCCCAACACGAACCGTCCGGCGCCGATGGTGTTGGTGAAAACTTTGAATTCGCGGGTGTACAACCACACGAGGACAAAAAACAGCAGGACGGCGGCGAGGGCAAGCAGGCGGATGGAGAGGCGGAGTGGTTGCATGGCGAAGCGTTAAAAAAACGGCCCGGTACGCTTAACGCAGACCGGGCCGAAAAAAAATAAAAAAAAATAATCTTAGTTGCCTTCGAGGGCCGCCGCACCGCCCACGATCTCGCCGAGTTCGGTGGTGATGGCTTCCTGACGGGCTTTGTTGTAGTGGATACGCAGGTTTTTAAGCAGTTCCTCGGCATTTTCGGTAGCCTTGTCCATCGCCGTCATTCGGGCGCCGTGCTCGCTGGCAGTGGTGTCGAGCAGGGTTTTGTGGAACTGCAACTGGAGAATGCTCGGGATGAGCGTTTCGAGCAACTGCTGCTTGTCCGGCTCGAAAATGTAGTCGGCACGTTTTTTCGAGCCGCCGGTACTTTCCATTTTCGCCACCGGCAGCCACTGCTCGACGGTTGGAAACTGCATGGCGGCGTTTTTGAAACGCCCGTACACGATCTCGATGGCGTCGTACTTACCGCTCGAGAACTCGTCCATCAGTTGGCGGGCCACCGGGCTGGTGTGTTCATACTCCAGGTTCAATGACAGATTGACGAACTCGGTATTGTAGTTCAGATCGGAGAAGCGGCGACGGAAATAGTCGTAGCCTTTTTTTCCGACGAACATGACCGTCAGTTTGCCTTCCTGGCGTTGTTTGGCGTACTTGCTGTTGATGAGGGCAATGGCCTCCTTGTTGATGTTCGTGTTGAACGCACCGCACAGTCCGCGGTTGGAGGTGACCACCACCACGAGGGCGTTTTTTACCTCGCGCACGGTACCGAATGACGTGGTCGCATCGCCGTCGAGGTTCGACAGGATGTTGGACAACATGCGGTTGAGCCGGTCGGAGTAGGGGCGCACCTGCACGATGGCGTTTTGCGCCTTGCGCAACTTGGCCGCCGACACCATTTTCATGGCCTTCGTGATCTGTTGCGTCGAAATGACCGACTTGATGCGTTCGCGTACTTCTTTTAAACCACCTGCCATGGTGAAGTTTTGAGTTTAGAGTTTTGAGTTTTGAGTGGGGGTTTTGAGTTTTGAGTTACCAGATGCAACTCAAAACTCAAAACCCAAAACTCAAAACTACTTTTTATACTGTCCTGTCAGGCCTGCTGCCAGCGTTTTGAGTTTGGCAAGGCTGCCGTCTTCGAGTTTGCCTTTGCGCAGTTCTTCCAGCACATCGGGCAGTTCCTGCTCCATTTTCATCAGGAAGATTTCCTCGAATTCGCGCACCTTGTCGAGGGGCACGTCGCGGAGCAGGTTGTTGGTGCCGAGGTAGATGATGGCAACCTGTTTTTCCACCGATACCGGGCTGTATTGCGGCTGCTTGAGGATTTCCACGTTGCGGGCGCCTTTGGCCAGAATGGCCTGTGTGGCGGCATCGAGGTCGGAACCGAATTTGGAGAATGCCTCCAGTTCGCGGTACTGGGCCTGGTCGAGTTTGAGCGTGCCGGCGATCTTTTTCATGGACTTGATCTGGGCATTACCGCCTACGCGGCTAACCGAGATACCCACGTTGATGGCGGGGCGCACACCGGCGTTGAACAGGTTGGATTCGAGGAATATCTGGCCGTCGGTGATGGAGATCACGTTGGTCGGGATGTACGCCGACACGTCACCGGCTTGCGTTTCGATGATGGGCAATGCCGTGAGTGAGCCGCCGCCTTTTACCAGACCCGCTTTCACGAGGCTCGGGGGAAGGTCGTTCATTTGCAGCGCAACTTTCTGGTCGTCAATAACCTTGGCGGCGCGCTCGAGCAAGCGGCTGTGCAGGTAGAACACGTCGCCCGGGTATGCCTCGCGGCCCGGCGGGCGGCGCAGCAGCAGCGATACCTCGCGGTATGCCACGGCCTGCTTGGACAGGTCATCATAAATGATCAGCGCCGGACGGCCCGTGTCGCGGAAGAACTCGCCGATAGCGGCGCCGGCAAACGGTGCGTAGAACTGGAGCGGTGCAGGGTCGGAAGCAGAAGCCGACACGATAACCGTGTAGGCCATAGCGCCGTATTCTTCGAGCGTGCGGGCCACCTGGGCTACCGTGGAGGCCTTTTGGCCGCAGGCGACGTAGATGCAGAACACCGGTTCGCCGCGCTCGTAAAATTCTTTCTGGTTGATAATCGTGTCAATAGCGATAGCCGACTTGCCGGTCTGGCGGTCGCCGATGATGAGCTCGCGCTGGCCACGTCCAATGGGGATCATCGCATCAATAGCCTTGACACCGGTTTGCAGCGGCTCGTTCACCGGGCGGCGGTAGATTACACCGGGGGCTTTGCGCTCCAGCGGCATATCGTACTTTTTGCCACCGATGGGGCCTTTGCCGTCAATGGGCTGCCCGAGCGCATTCACCACGCGGCCTACGAATTCTTCGCCCACTTCGATGGAGGCGATCTGGCCCGTGCGCTTCACGATGGCGCCTTCGCGGATACCGGCGGCGGAGCCCATGAGCACCACGCCCACGTTGTCTTCTTCGAGGTTGAGCACGATTGCGCGTGTGCCGTTTTCAAATTCGACGAGTTCGCCGGATTGCGCGTTGTTGAGTCCGTACACGCGGGCGATACCGTCACCGACCTGGAGCACCGAGCCGACCTCTTCGAGGTTGGCCGTAGCGCCGAAGCCGGAAAGTTGCTGTTTCAATATTGCCGAGATTTCTTCCGGTCGAACGTCTGCCATGACTTATTCAGAATGATGAATGATAAATGTGGAATGATGAATGAAAGTTATTAAAACTCTCGAACGTACTGGTTTTTCAAAAATTCGGAGCGCAGTTCGGCTAATTTGTTCACCACACTGGCGTCGTAACGCTTGTTGTCAAATTCGAGCACGAAGCCGCCGATCAGTTCGGGGTCCACGCGGGTTTCGATGTCGAGGTTTTCAGAAGTAAGCCCACCGGCAAGCAATTTTTTGCGCAGGCTGTCCAACACGGATTCACTAAGCGGCGTGGCACTGGTTACGCGCACCGTGGTGATATGCTTCAAGGACTTGTACTGCCGGATGAATTCGGCGCTGATTTCGGGGATGTACATTTCCCGGCCCTTGTTGACCAGCAGGTCGAGGTAGGCCATGGTGAGCGGGTTGATTTTGCCTTCCAGAATGGCATGCAGCACCGCTATCTTTTTGTCGACATGCACGATGGGGCTTTTCAGCATCAGGTGCAGGTCGCGGTTTTTGACCGCCGACTGCAGCGTGGCCATGTCGGCATGTACCGGCTCGACTGCTTTCTGGTCAATAGCCAAATCCAGCAGGGACTTGGCATAGCGCGTTGCGATTCGGGTGACGGACATGGTTAGTTCATTTTAATTTGATCGGCCAGCGACTTGGCGTAGGCTTCCTGTTCGGATTTGTTGCCCAGTTCTTTTTGCAGGATTTTCTCGGCGATTTCCACTGCGAGGCGTCCGGAGGTATTTTTCAGGTCAACAAGAGCCGCCATTTTCTGGTTCTCGATATCCTGAATGGCGCTTTCCACCTTGCGTTTGTACTCGGCGTTGGCGCGCTCTTTGGCTTCGGCGATGATTTCGTCCTTGGCTTCTTTCGCCTCTTTCAGAATCTGGGCGCGTTCTTCACGAGCCTGCGCCAACAGTTTTTCGTTTTCGGCTTGCAGGTGCGACATCTCCTCGCGGGCCTTTTTGGCCTGGTCGAGGGCGTCCTGAATGTCCACTTCGCGTTTTTTCAGCGATTCGGCGATCGGCTTGAACGCGAAGCGGCTCATCAGAAACCAGAAGATGAGGAATATGACGGTCGTCCAGAAAAGCAAACCCGGATCGGGTTTGATGACGGAAAAATCTCCGAGGAAAAGCATGGTGCAGTTATGAGTTTTGAGTTTCGAGTTTTGAGTTGCATGCATGTAGAGCGTGCGACTCAGTACGTCAAACTTCGTAAGTTGTAATTCAAAAAATCCGGGTCGTTGCGTCGCCAACCGCTTCGCGCCGACCCGGGAGGCATTTCTTAGCCGGCGGCTTTCACGAAGAAGGCCAACACCATGGCAACCAGAGCAGCGCCCTCTACGAGAGCGGCCGTCAGGATCATGTTTGCGCGGATGTCGCCTACTGCTTCGGGCTGACGGGCGATGGCTTCCATCGCCTTGCCACCAATTTGACCGATACCGATACCTGCGCCAATTACGGCAAGACCGGCACCAAGAGCTGCGTAAGACATTGTATATGATTGAGTTTGTTAAAAATCATTATTAGGTTTCGGGTTTCTGGTTTGAAGGTTTCGCGTTTGGGGAGTACGGCAACTCAAAACCCAAAACTCAAAACTCAAAACTAATGATGCGGTTCTTCCACAGCCGTTCCGATGTACACTGCGGAAAGCATGGTGAAGATGAATGCTTGCAGGAACGCTACCAGCAATTCGAGTGTCATCATAAAAAGGGTCAGGGGAATGGAAGCGGCAGCGCCGGCTACCGATCCGCCTACGCTTTCACCGGCTTTACCGAAAATGAAAATCAGGCTAACGAAACTCAGAATCACGATGTGGCCTGCCGTGATGTTGGCAAAAAGACGCAGCAGCAGCGTGAACGGTTTCAGGAAAAGCCCGAGCACTTCGATGGGGGTCAGAATGAGTATTTTCAAAGCCGCCGGCACTCCGGGCATCCAGAGGGTGTGTTCCCAGAAGTGTTTGTTGGCACTGAAAGTCGAGATCAGGAAAGTGAGCAGGGCCAGTACGATGGTGACGGAGATGTTGCCCGTCACGTTGGCGCTGCCCGGGAAAAACGGTACCTGCCCGATGAGGTTGAGGCCGAGAATAAAGAAAAAGGCCGAGAGCAGGTAAGGTAGGTACTTTTCGTATTTATGTCCGATGTTCGGTTTGGCCACCTCGTCGCGGATGAAGGTCACGAACGGCTCCAGGAAGTTCTGGAGACCTTTGGGTGCTTGTCCCTGGCGGCGTACGGCGGCGCCCGCGGCGGAGCGGAACAACAGGAACAGGATCAGCACCGTCAGCAACATGGTGAACACGTTGCGGGTGATGGAGTAATCGTAAAAACTGGTGATGCCACCACCCATAACGCCGCCATCGAAGGTGGTTTTAGCGTCGAGGCGTTCGCAGTTGCCGGCGATGATGGCGTTGTACACGGTTTTCGTTTTGCCGTTTTCCTCAATATCCTGGTGGGTGTAGTCGCTAATCTCGAATTCGCCTTGTGCGAGTGCGGAGTTTTGCAGGCGCATGACGCTGCCGTGTACGAGCACGTATCCGTCTTTGCTTTTCGTGCCGTTGCCGTGGTGGTGGGGGTGGAATGCCGCGGTCGTGGTGATGGTCCAGCCGTATTCGGGTGCGTACAGGATGCAGGGCAGGTGCAGGTACAGGTCGCCGACGATGTGCAGGGCATTGGCATCGGCGATGTGGTGCACGGCGTTGTCGCCGGCGTTGAATTCCTGTTCGGCAGAAACAGAATGGCCGCAGGGGCTGTGCATTTCGGCAGCATGTCCGGCTTCTGCCGAATGATGTTCGTCATGTTCGGCCTGAGCAAAGGCAAAAACGCTCAAACCGCTGAAAACTAAGGAAATCCAAAACTTGCGAATGGCTGTCATATCCACGTCAGGAAAGGCTCTTTTGAAACCGGCGGCAAAAGTACGACGTGGATTCTGTTTTAAAAAACCGAAAAAATAATTTTTCCGAAAATAATTGGGGATTGCCGCCCGGATATTCGACTCGTCCGGAATTAAATTTGGAACGAGGGTTTGAAGGTTTCTGGTTGGAGGGTTTGAAGGTTAGAGGGTTTGAAGGTTTCTGGTTTCTGGTTGGAGGGTTTCACTAACCAGAAACCTTCCAACCAGAAACCTTCTAACCTGCCTTAATACATCATCAGTCGGCGACTGGCGATTCCGAAGGCACTTTCCAATTGATACGAGTACATACCGGGTTCGTTCAGGTCGGAGCGACGGAGGAGGATGTGATTTTCTCCTTTTTCAAAAAATCCGGCTTTGGTGCACACTTCATGTCCCTGGCTGTTGAATACGCGCAGGGTGACATCGGTATTTGCGGGCAAATTGAACCACAAAAGCGTCATTTCGATGAATGGATTAGGCGCGTTCTGCATCAATTCCAGCCCGATATCGCTGATTGGCTGGCCTTGATAGATGGGCATTGGACGACTACTCATGAGAGATTAGAATAAAAAATTAAGATTAAGTTTTCCTCTCCAAGTCAAAACCTGTGCCAGTTGTTTCCGGGGTTTGTTAAGGGATTCAAAAAGCCGAAAAAAACCGGCCTGCCGTTCTGAAAGAGATATGGCGCCGACATTTTCCGGTTTGGGCGCATGCGTTGAAAAAAACATCCACTGTTTTCCAATTCCACGTACTTTTGCCGGCGTTTCACCTCTGACCGGGTGCACCTGCGGAAATAGCTCAGTTGGTAGAGCACTAGCTTCCCAAGCTGGGGGTCGCGAGTTCGAGTCTCGTTTTCCGCTCTTCAGTTTTCACCGGGAAGCCCGCACATCGTGTGGGCTTCTCATTTTTCTGTGCCTTGCCTTGCCACATGTTGCAAAAATAACCTGCGGGTTGACCACGCTGTGCTTGTTCGTTATCGTGGCGTGTTCCGATCCGGTTACGGCGCCTTACGAGCCACTGGACGTAGCGGCGCAACAGGCATATTTCCCGCTGGAGATCGGCAAATTCACAGAGTACCGGGTAGACAGTATCGTGTACGATTTCGGCCCGGGTGGCAGCACCGTGCGGGATTCCACCTTGGTATATGTGCGGGAGGAAATCGCCGACACCATTCGGGATAATTCGGGGGAGTTGCTTTTTGTCCTGGAGCGTTCCGAACGCCGGAGCGATACGCTGCCCTGGACGGTTCGCCAGGTATGGTCGGCCTCCCGAAACGCCACGCAGGCCATTCGTTCTGAAAACAACCTGCGTTTCCTCCGGCTCGTATTCCCATTCGACGACCGTACCCGCTGGAACGGGAACCTTTGGATAGACCCCTACCAGAGCGTCGAAATTGCCGGCGAACTGATCCAGCCTTTTGTCAACTGGAACTACCGCGTGGATGCCTATGATTTTCCCGCCCAAGTCGGCGCCTTTTCCTTTGATTCAGTGCTGGTGGTGACGGAAGTGGACCAGACAAATGCCATCGAGCGCCGGCTATCGAGAGCCTGGTATGCCAAACACATCGGTCTGGTGCGGCGCGAACAGCAGATTCTGGACTCCCAATACTGCAACCAGATTCCCGCGCCCGCCGATTGCCTCTCCAAGCCCTGGACGGAAAAAGCCCAAAAAGGCTACCTCCTGCACCAGGTACTCCTCAACCACAACTAAACCGGCGACGCTTCGCACCTATTCTTTATGAGCAACTACATACAAATCGGATTTACCAAAAAAACACACGGCATCGGCGGCGAACTCAAAGTGGTCGTCGAAGAACCCTACGAGGACATTTTTCTGGAGGCCGACCGGGTTTTTTTGGAGATAAAAGGCGTCAAACAGCCGTATTTTATCAAAAGCATTCGCGGCGGCGGCGACCTGATTGTCCTGTTTGAAGATGTAGCCAACCGGGAAGAAGCCCTGACACTCCAGTCGCGGGCCATATTTTTGCCTGAAAATGAATTACCCGAGGAGGCGTTGATCCCCGCAGAAGAAACATCGGAACACGCGCACTTAGTCGGTTACCTGCTCCTGGATCAGGCACTGGGACCAATCGGGCCGATCACCGAAGTGATCGAAATGCCGCAACAGGAAATGGCCGTGGTACAGTGGCAGGGCAGGGAAGTGCTGGTTCCCCTGAACGAGCAGTTCATCCTCGCGGTGGAGGAGAAGGCCAAAACGGTGCGTATGGACTTGCCGGAAGGTTTGCTGGCGTTGTAGGGGCGTCGGGCGAATCACCCGCCGCAGCTGATGGGGGCAGAAGATGAGGGTGATAAAGTGGGTTTTTGGGGTTTGAGAGAACTTTTGGATGTGCGATGTGCCGGCGCGTAGGAGGCATGAAAGCGAGTGCACAGAAAGTGGCGGATATTAATACAGATTTTCAATTTCATCAATTGGCAATCCGGTAATTTCGGATATTAGGTTTGAATCCATACCCTTCAACTTCATTTGACGGGCGATTTCTATTTTGCCTTCCGCCTTACCTTCATCAAACGACGTATCTACCACGTTTTTCAAATCGCGGTAATACTTCAGGCTTTCCTCATATTTCGTTTTTTCGTCGGGCGTGAATTTGGCGATTTCGGCGGCTTCGAAATGTTTGAAACCATCCGTAAACGGATTAATGTACTTGTCCTGGAGCGCCATGCCGGGTTGTTTTGCGGGCAAAAATATACGAAAGCGGGAACGAATACCTTCGGAATTTTTCCTTGTGCCGGAGGCATACCTTCAGTGCCTGCCCGCGCCGAAGCCCGGCGCGAAGGCCGCCGCCCCTTGTGGGCAAGGCCGCCCGCCGCGGCTGACGGGGCAGAAGATGAGGGCGATAAGTGTGGTTTTAGGGTTTGAGAGAACGTGAGCATGGACGCTGTGCTGCCCTGTGTTGGCTTTGAGCGTTGGGCTTGGGCAGCATAGGCGACCATGCAGTGTTACATCCCTTTTATTTTTTGAGGTTTTCTCTCAAAGTCAAACTCAAACCATTTTCACTTTTATTTATGTGGCAAGCATCGCCAAAATCAACTCTTCGTGAAAGTGTCGTTGATAAGTTGTTTCTTTCATCAATGCTCTCCACTTTGATGGAATATTCAGCATCCATCGAACTGTTAACTGACTTTGCAACATCAAATCTTGGGAAATATTTATAACTGTGAGGTTCAACTTCACAGACATAGTTCGATTCAGAAGAAGTAAAGTCCTTGACTGAAAACATGAACTTTTGAACTGCATCAGTATTATTTACAATTGATATTTTTGAAATGTCTATGAACACTAATTCTTGAATTTGCGCGTCTGTCACGTCAATCTCAACATAACCGGCTTGCGCATCAATCTGTGTTTTTCCGGTAGTTACTACTTTTAGCCTATTGTGTCCTTCAATTTTATATAAAGTTGTCTCTTTGGTTTTTTTATTAGCCAGTCCAACTACAAAGTCTCCACCTGTTATTTTGTGTCCATTTATTGTTTTGTCTTCATTTGAGCCAAAGGTGTACTCAATTCCGACTGTTCCCAATGGAGTTACCATTGCAACTTCCCCTTCATCCCTAACAGAAAAACCCGTTTTGCTATTATATATGATTTTAATGGGCAAAAACAATGGGTTGAAGAAAAAGTTATAATCCCCTCCAATCCCGATGGATTTTTGCAATTCACTCTTTTTCACGCTGATTGGATATGAACCTGAAAGCCCTGTGCAAATTGGCATTTCCAATTTGCAGCCAAACAAGGAAAAGATGAAAGTAACGAGTAGAAGCAATTTGACCGGTTTCATTTTTTTTATTTTTAGTTGGTAAAAACTTAGGCATTCTGAAACACGATAGTATTGTTATCAAAGACATCAATCAGATTTTGCCAGACGTTCATTGAATGTTTTCTTAGGGTAGATACATAGGACTGTATTCGGGCATATTGCTGTGCACCGTTGAACGTT
>JAEUUV010000161.1 GCA_016787285.1 Saprospiraceae bacterium
AACGTTCAACGGTGCACAGCAATATGCCCGAATACAGTCCTATGTATCTACCCTAAGAAAACATTCAATGAACGTCTGGCAAAATCTGATTGATGTCTTTGATAACAATACTATCGTGTTTCAGAATGCCTAAGTTTTTACATATTTTTTATTTTTTAGTTGGGCAGAACATCTCACTCCCGAAAACGAATAACCAAACCCGCATTGCGGGATAAGTACCAAATCGGCACTTATCCCGCAATGCGGGTTTTTGCTTATCCGTCCGTTGCGTGTAAGCCCGCTCCGTACGAAAGCGCCCCCATCTCCGGCAGCAGGGCCGGAAGCGGGGGCGCGGGTTATCATCGGTGGCGGCGGGTTTTGTCCCATTGGCATTTGTTTTGGTGTGCGAAAGGTAACGCCCCTGTTTTATCTCGCCAAGTGACGCGCCAGGAAAACTTTTCAAATGTCCGGATTTGACGCTTATGCTCCGGAGGCAACTTGGCCCGCCGCTGGCCGAACGCGCGATTCCCCGGGAATAACCGGTTACCAAAAAAGAATACTGCGTTACTGCCCGGCACGAACGCACTTCTGAAAAAGAGTACTGCACGACTCCCCGGCACGAACGCACTACTGAAAAAGTGTACTGCACGACTCCCTGGCGCGAACGCACTACTGAAAAAAAGTACTACACGACTCCCCGGCACGAACGCACTACTGAAAAAAAGTACTACACGACTCCCTGGCGCGAACGCACTACTGAAAAAGAATACTGCACGACTCCCCGGGAATAACTGATTACCAAAAAAGAGTACTGCGTTATTGCCCGGCGTGAACGTTCGAGTAAAAAGCAGTATTTCACTCTTGAAAAAGAGTAACTAACTGACAAATTGTCCTCAGTAATTCCTGCTGAAAAGGTTCTTTCGCGTGAAAAACAGCCTCGATTTCTATGGCGCCGGCATCTGAAGACAAAAAAACAGTCGCGCTTTAGGAAAATTCAGCCTTGTTCGGGAAAAATCGGCTCGTGCAAGCGTTGCGATCAGGAACACACGATATAAATTGAATAACTAATTATGTTTGAGAGCATGTAGTTGCCCAATTTGTCATGTTGCACTACTTGCCGCCGGCCTGTTCAGACTTTTTTGGTCTCTTCCAGTGCTGCCCCTTTCAGAAACAGGTTGAATTCCCGTGAAAAGTGTTCCATTTTTTGTGTCGAGACTTCCACGGTCAGGTCGGCATCCAGATACACCTTCCCGGATCGCCCGATGCGTTCGTAGCGGCGTATGCAGGCCATGTTGACGATGGCGCCGTGGTGTACCCGGCAGAAAAGTTGCATGGGCAATTCGGATTCGATTTCGCGGAGGCTGCGGTAAACGGCCAGGTTTTCCACCTTCCCGTCGTTGTAGAAGTAGAACACCGTGAGCGAACCTTCGGTCAGGCAGCAAATCAGGTCGGCGTACCGAACCACGACATTCCCCTTGCGCATATCGCTGAGCAATACGCCCCGGGGCTGTTGCGGCGCAGGTTTGCCCGATTGGCTGGACATGAGCGTCGCCACATGTACGGCCTGTATCAATTCTGCGACCTTGTACGGTTTGATCAGATAGGCCCAGGGCTGGAATTCGTTGATCGCCTGAACGGCGTAATGCTGGTAAGCCGTAGTAAAGATGACTCCGAAATTCAGGTGTTCGGTTTTGCGAAGGAAGTCGAAACCATTGCTGTGGGGCGGCATTTCAATATCCAGAAATACCACATGCGGGCGGTATTGGTTGACAATAGCCAAGGCCTGTTCGACGGAGGTGGCCGTGCCTGAAATGGTAACCATTGGACAGAGTTCGTCCAACATACCTTTCAGCGACTGAATTGCACTGGCTTCGTCGTCAATAATTACGGCACTGATTCGTCTCATGCGTGTTGAAATACCGGATTAATGGCCGGAAGGTACAGCGTACCGCTCAATCTTCGCCTGTTTTTGTGGCGCTTTTTGAATTTTTCGGACATCAAATGACACCACTGCGCGTGTACCCCGCTCGTTGTGCCACAGTTCGGACCGATCCCGAATCTCCAGTTGCAGGTCCAGATCGAAGAGTTGGTTGAGCGTAGAAGCCTTGTTTTTCAGAATCAAAATACCCTTTGACCGGCGTTTGTAGTCCGCGTGACTACCTTCTTTACCTTTTTCTGTTTTCAGCCCGGGGCCATTATCCGTGATCGTGCAAGTCAACCTTCCCTTGAGTATGGTGTATTCAATGTGGATCATTGTTTTACCGCTTGGGGCGATCCCGTGAATGGTTGCATTTTCCAGAATAGGCTGGAGAAAAAGCGAGGGGTAGGGCATATCCGCCGGGATATTTTCAACGCCGGAGATGGTGTAGACGAACTTGGCATCGCCATATCGAAGTCTGGCCATTTCCAGGTAATGCTTGCAAAAGGCGACTTCTTCTTCAAAGGTGATGAACACTTTTTCGGAATAGTCCAGGGTTTTACGGAGCATCGTAGTGAAGGTAGCCGTGTAGATGCTTGATATAGTAGGATTGGGGGGATAAAAAAAGCGCTGTATGGCGTTGATGGCGTTTCCGATAAAATGCGGATTGATTTGTGCCTGGAGGGCCATGAGCCGGAATCGGCCGACGGTAAGCGCCATCACGCGCAACTGGTCGCGGATTTGGAAAATCCGGACAATGGCCAGCCCCGTAAATATCCAGATCGCCAAGGTAAACCAGATGGTAGCGTACCAACGCGCGGGCATGATCACCGTCCAGGCTTCGGAGGTTCGACCGTACACATTGTTTTGGGTCAGTGCGGTCACGGTGAGTTTGTATTTACCCGGAGGCATATTCACACCAAAATCCAGGCTGGACTTGGTCAGGCGAATGGTATCCGGAGTAGCGCCCCAAAAACGGGTTTTGAGCCACTGGACCAAATTGTCCGATGTGATCCACTGGGTTGGCGGGAGTTCTTCTTCGAGGACGCAGTCGAAGAGCAGATTCCCCCGGCTCCGGTAGTCGAGTCCGGCAAAATCCACTTCTACAAGCGTGGCTTCGAGCGGAAGTATGGTCGTGCGGATTTGGAGCGGGGCGTCGTTGAGGAATATTTCCCGCATTTCATCATTCTGCCGGAAACGTACGGCGGTAATATAGGTGGGGAATTTCGTCTTTTGGGGAATCGGCTTGAGCGATACGCAAGTCAGTCCCCCCGGAGAAACCGTCCAGAGGGTATCGCCATGGACAATGATGGATTTGATGTCGTTGTTGGGCAGGCCATCGTGGTGGTTGTAGCGCGAAACCGACCAGTCCTGGGGGTTCAGGCGAAAGATGCCCCTGTTCGTGGACAGCCAGAGCAAGCCGCTTGCATCCTGAAATAAGGAATGGATGTTGTGAATGGGTTGTTTCAGGAATTTGTTGATCGGCTCTACCTGCTCCACCCTACCCTTTCGGACTATTACCCGGAGCAGGCCGAGGTTTGGAGTAATCACCCAGAGCCGGTTGGCGCCTCCGTTGCGGATCGCAACAATCCGGCTGTAGAGTTCCGGGAACCTGTTGCCCCAATTGTAGCGAAACGAATCTGCGGTATTGAGCAAACCTTCAATCCTGCCGGTCCAGATAACGCCCTCGGAATCTTTGGCAATGGCCGTAATGCGCTGGGTAGAATGCCGTTGCAGCCCCCCGGTTTTCCGGTCTATTTCAAAAAGCCCTGCCGAGGTGCCGCACCAAATGCGGTCACCATCCGGGTACAGGGTTTTGGGACTCCCCACAGCCGGTACTTTTTCCCGGGCGCCATTATTCTGCTGGACGTATACGCCTTCATCCGTGACAACCCAGATTTCGTTTTTGGCGATGGGATAAATACCAAGCACCCGGTTGTAGCCATCCGTGGAGCGGTACCGTTCGACCGAGAGTTTTCCATTGCTCAGGATGTTCATGTTCCCTTCATCGTCGCCGAATAAAATACGTCCGCTACTGTCCCGCGCCACCGACACGAGATTATTGGAACGTATGCCGTCGGTTTTTGAATAGGTGACGGGAGCGCCCAGCGGCAAGCCGTAAACACCATCATCGAGCGTACA
>JAEUUV010000274.1 GCA_016787285.1 Saprospiraceae bacterium
CTACATCTCCAAATACTCCGCCCAGGCCTTCGGTGTACGGGTAATGTCGGTCACGTCCTTAACGGTGAAGGTGTTTGATTTTTTGTTGTTCCAGTCAACTTGTGCGTATGCTTCGGAGGGGTAGTGGTATTGTCGCCCTTCGCGGTCGGTAACCACAATGTCCAGCCCGCGCCCGGGTATGGTGATCATCTTATTGTTTTCGGGCAGGGTGAAAAACAGGCGTGTGTTTCGTTCCATAATGCTGACAGACGTCGGGTACACGCGTTTGCCTTCTGTGGTCTGGTAGGAGGCATAGATAAAGTCGCCCGGCTGGCCAAGGCGCATGATTTGATCGCAGTTGTACGTACCGAAGTTGGTCAGGCGCAGGGCAAACTGAAGATTTTCGCGACCTTCTGCGCCAGTAGTGGCTGCAGCGGTTGGGGTATTGAAAAGTATTTCCCGCTTGCGGGCATTCCAATTGGCCCAGGCAGCACGGGCTAAAGAGTCGTTGGTTGCAAGGCCGGCCTGTACCAGTTCCCCGTAGCGTTTTGCCATCAGCGGGCGTTGGGTCTCAAAATATTCCAGCCAGCCTTGATGGTGCATGCACCATTCGTCTTGCGATTGGAACGCGATAGCTACGGCTAAAAATTTACGGAGGTTTTCCAGCCGGGTTTCCAGATCGTTCAGGCGTTGTGTGCGCAATGCTTTATAATCTGCCAGCACCTGTTCGAGATCAAAATTTTTATTCCCCATACTCGGCAGCAAATTTGCCTGCATTTGGAGCAAACCCTGTTTGTCGCTGTACAACCAAATCTGGCATTTGCTGCCTTCTTCCTGCGCTATGACGATACGATCCCAATACACATCTGTAGGCAGTTCCTTCACTTCCTTCGTATAATCCATCCGGTCGCTATTGGCCACGTCGTTCGTCCGGCGGAAATAGCAGTCTTTGAACGCCCGCAGTTCGGTGAAGGTGTTACTCACGTCTTCCGGGAAAAACAGTTCGCCCATGTCACGGTTTCGGACGATTCGCACCTCGCCGTGCTCTACGGAGTTGAGCAGCGTTTCGTTCCTGATCCAGGGGTTTTTACGGAACCAGCCGGGTATCTTGGTTTTTCCGGTCGCCAGTTCGTGCCCGGTGCGCACCGCAGTTTTGACCCACACGGCAGGGTCAAATTTCGAGGGCATTTCCCATTGCCGGGGCGTACAGGGCAGGTTTTCGCGCCGCTGGTTGTTCCGAATGGCTTCGTCTTCGGAGACAATGGGCGGCAGAGCCGGCGTGGGGCGGTTTTTCTGAATACCAGGGTAAACAGACGGCTCATCCGATCCGACAACGCGCAGATGTGATTCGCGCCGGTGTTCGGACATGCTGTTGAACACCGGATCGGGCACGTATTCCCAGTCGCCGGTTTGGTCGTTCAGATAAAACAGGCTGGCTTCGGTAAGTTGTCCGGTAGCCGGAAAAACGAGGTCATAACTCTGCCCCGGCGCCATGCTCAGCGGCTCGCCGTTTTGGCTCACCCGCACCTCGAACATGCCGCCGGAATTGAAGAAAAACGACCCGCGTTCGTCGGCATAGTGCATCGGGATGCCGGAAGCCAGAAAGTCGGGAATATTGCGGTACTCGCGCAGGGTGAGCTCCACTTCCCCGCGCACGATGCGTCCGCGGGCATCCACGAGGCCGTTGGCGGGAATATGCACGCTGGTGCCGGTGGTCGGGCTTTGGTATTCCATGCCGGTTTCGGCGCGGAAGCGCACGGCAGAGGCGGGCACGGTGTTCGTGCCGGTGCCGGATACTGTCTGCGCCGGATTCGTTTTCGGCAGTACCAACAAGCCGGGCGCTTCCGGCGCATCCTCATCATCCTCTGGGGCGACAGAGGCGGGCTTTTCCGTTTGGGCAAGCGGGGTATCGGGTTGCGGCGCCGGGTTTGTTTGGTCGAAATACCACCAGCCGGCGAGCAGCAGCGCCACTGCGGCAGCCATCGGCATCATGTACCGGGCGATGTGCCGGATGCGCAACCCGAGGTTTTGCGGCTGCTGCCGGGCTTCAATTTTGTCCCACAGATCATTGTCGGGGCTTTCGTTGACCTGCTCCAGCCCGTTGCGCAGCAGGTTTTCCAATTCCCGGTTCGATGTGTTTTTGTTTTCCATAATTTTCTTGTTAATGCCCCTCGCGGGGAGTTTTTGAAATGCCGCGCGTGGGTCTTCTGACCCCGCGCCAACCGTTTGTTTATCGAATACCATTGTGCGGGGTCAAAAGACCCTCGCACGGCGTGCATCACTCATCGCTCATCACTTCCAAAAGCATTTTTTCCACCATGCTGCGCAGGCATTTGCAGGCCCGGACGTATTGCGAGCGCACGGTACTTTCGGCAATGCCAAGTTCGGTGGCGATTTCGGGGTAAGAGTATGCTTCCACGCAGTGCAGGTTGAACACCGTGCGGTACCCGACGGGTAGTTTTTGCACCATCTGCAGGATGGCTTCGCTGTTCAGGTCGGTATCGGGGCCGGCGCTCCAGGTGTGCGGGGGCAACTCGTCGTAGTCTTCGGCAAAGCGCAGCGGGTTTTTTTTGCGGAGGCATTGCAGGGCGCAGCGCACCGTCACCCGGCGGAGCCAGCCCTCGAAGGGGCCGCTGCCGTTGTACTGCCCGAGGTCGCGAAAAATGCTCAGGAATGCCTCCTGAAGCATGTCCTGTGCCTCGGGACGGTCGCGGGCGTAGCGCAGACACACGCTGAACAGCGGATTTTTGAACCGTTCGTACAGCGCTCGCTGCGCTTTGCCGTCGCCCCGCCTGCAGGCGGAAATGAGTTGTTCCATACGCGATTGGGTTGTTTCTGGTTTGGAGGGTTTCTGGATACAGGTTTGAAGGTAATGGTGCGTGGAGGGGGAGTATTGCTGCACCGGGTGGAAAATATTCTGCTTGGCATGTGTCCCGGAACTCTGTTCCGGGATAGGCTTCAAGGAATCGTCCTGTTTTGTAGCGAGGCCGTCTCATAAGTCGCACTTATGAGGCGGTCTTTTTTTTGGTGGTTCGCAATATCGAGCTATCTTTGGGGCATGTCCAGGACAAAAAAGAAAAAACGGCACAGCGTCGTCACGTTCAAGCCCTACGAGCAGCAT
>JAEUUV010000182.1 GCA_016787285.1 Saprospiraceae bacterium
ATGTCCGGGTGGTTTTGAAATTTTTAAGCAAATTTCTGAAAAGTCCGACGCCTGCACTACGTACTGAAATCCTGCTGCCGGCTTGAAACAAACGCGGAAATGCCATAATTACGGATAAAGCCCCAATTGCATCAATTTTCTGCGATAGATCAGGCGCTCTGCATCGTTGAATCGCAGAATTTTTTCGGTCGCTTTACCGATTTCTGTGATGCCGTAAACCCCTGCATCGTCAATTTCGAAGTGTTCGGCCCACGTGTCTTTTCTTGGATTGAAAAAGCGTACCAGACGTTCGTCGTCGTCTGTGAATGTACCCACATCGCTTCCCTTGTGAGCATTGCACTCCGGGCAGGAATAGGCTAAGTTCTCGGAAGCGGTCATGCCGCCGTGTTTGCGGCTTTTGATGTGCTCCAAATGAAATCTGTAGAAAGAAACTGCTTCGCGCACGAGGCAATACTCGCAACGGAAGTTGGCTCGTGCAGCAGTTTCTTGGCGCAAGGATTCGAGCGCAGTCATGCTGCGGAAAGCAGTTTCATCGCCCGTGCCTTTGCCAGGCTGATAATGCGATTGACAATGAGATAGTGCTCCAACTCACTCCTTTCCTCCGGCGTAAGCCCTTCTTCCTGTTGTTTGTCCAAGAGCGCATCCAACCTGTTCTGATTGGCCTCGGAGGGCCTGAAAGCGATGACTTTTTTGGGGTCCATCCCCGCCATGAAGCCCGCGATTTCATCGTATATGCTGAGTTCGATCATGCGATTTTTTTTGCAAAAATAGGCTTGCTCTCTCGTTTCTCCATATAAGTCGCCGTGATTTTATGCGGCGTTTCCAGACGTGCAAAGCCTATGCTTTCCCTACCTTTCGACCGAAAAAAAACACTGCGTCCGTTGATGAAAAAACTACTCCTCCTGTTCGTTGCCCTGTTGGCAACTGTTCTGCTTCACGCCCAGGTCTCCCTCTCCCCCGAAAAACCCGGCCTCGCCGAAGAGGTCGTACTCACGTTCAAGGCCGCCGAAGGCAATGCCGGACTAAAAGGCTACACCGGCGACGTGTACATGCACACCGGCCTTGTGACCGATCAAACCGGTGGCTGGAACAAGGTGCCCGCCGGCTGGAACGAAAACCTCGACCGCCTCAAACTCCGCCGCACCGGCGAGGATACCTGGCAGATCAAATTCCGCATCACCGACCTGTACGGCATCGAACCGAATACCGACGTGGCGGCACTCGCGTTCGTGTTCCGCTCCGCCGACGGTACGAAGACCGGCAAGGCCGCCGGCAACGCCGATATCTATTATTTCCTGAAAGAAATTGCGTTCCGAAAAGCGCCCGAGGTGCGCGATACCTGCCTGGCGCCCGAGCCGGACTGGGTCAAAAACGCCAACATCTACGAGGTCAACCTGCGCCAGTACACGCAGGAAGGCACGTTCTACGCTTTTGCCAAACAACTGCCCCGCCTGCGCGACATGGGCGTGGACATCCTCTGGTTCATGCCCATCCAACCCATCGGGGTGGACAGCCGCAAAGGCCCGCTCGGCTCCTACTACGCCATCCGGGATTATACCGCCACCAACCCCGAACACGGCTCGCTCAAGGATTTCAAAAAACTGGTCGAACGCGCCCACGAACTCGGCATGAAAGTCGTTCTCGACTGGGTGGCCAACCACACCGCCCGCGACCATGACTGGGTGAAAAAACACCCCGACTGGTACAACCGCGACGCCAAAGGGGAAATCATCGCACCCTACGACTGGTCGGATGTGGCCGACCTCAACTACGACCAGCCCGCCATGCGCGCGGCCATGATCGAGGAAATGTTGTTCTGGATTCGCGAAACCAACCTCGACGGCTTCCGCTGCGACGTGGCCGGCGACGTGCCTGCCGATTTTTGGGAGGCTGCCCGCACTGCCATCGAAGCCGTCAAACCCGTGTGGATGCTGGCTGAAAACGCCGACAAATTGCACCTGCTCAACCGCGCGTTCAATGCCAACTACGGCTGGCCGTTCCACCACCTGATGAACGATATTGCCAAAGGGAAGAAACCGGCAAACGCGGTGTTTGATATGCTGCGCGAGGCTGACGCCGCCTATCCCAAGGGCAGTTATGCTATGCAGTTCATTACCAACCACGACGAAAATTCGTGGCAAGGCACCGAATACGAACGCCTCGGAGCCGCCGGTGTGGAGGCGTTTTCGGTGCTGTACTATACCGTGCCGGGCATACCGCTCATTTATTCCGGTCAGGAGGCAGCGTTCAACCGGCGGCTGAAGTTTTTTGAAAAAGACCCGATTGACTGGGGCACCTACGCGCTGGCGCCGTTCTACACCAAACTGAACGCGCTCAAGCACCAGCAACCCGCCCTCTGGAACGGACGCCACGGCGGGGTGGTGCGGGAAATCAAACACGAACACCCGGCACGCGTGCTGGCGTTTGTCCGCACGCAGGGCGCCAACAAGGTGCTGACGGTGCTCAACCTCTCCGACCACGTCGCCGAAACCGGCCTGCAACTCGGCGACGACGCCGGCGTGTATCGTGAGTATTTTTCCGGCGTCGAGACGACCTTTCCGGTGCGTTCCAAACTCAACCTGAAGCCCTGGGACTACCGGGTGTACATTTTTGAAAAGGCGGTGCCCAAACAAATCCGCACCTTCGAGTCGCTGGAAAAAACCGGCACCGGCCTGCGCATCCGCACCAACGACGGCACGTTCCTAATCAACACGTTCACTGAAAACGCCTTTGAAATTGCCTTCGAGCCGACCGGCCTGCCCAACCCGCCCTCGTACGCCGTGGCCGGCACACCGCAAAAGGTGCCCGCTGTGGTGTCCGACGGACCCGGCAGCGTGGAGTACATCACGAACGGCCTGGCGGTGATCATTCAGAAATCGCCGTTCAAGGTGGAATTCCGCTACAAGAAAAAGCCGCTCTTTGCCGAAGAAGCCGGCTACTTCGATACCGGCGCCGATCGCGGTTTTCGCTTCCGGCTCGACGCCTCGGAACAACTGTTCGGCGGCGGCGAACGCGCCATGGGCATGAACCGCCGCGGCAACCGCCTCAAATTATACAACCGCGCCAGTTACGGCTACGAGGAGCGCGCCGACCTGATGTACTACTCCATGCCCGTTGCCATTTCTTCCAAAAAATACATGCTCGTGTTCGACAACGGCGCGAGCGGTTGGCTCGACCTCGGCGCCACACAGCCCGATGTGCTCTCCTTCGAGGCCGTGGGCGGGCGCATGAGTTACCTCGTGGTGGCTGCCGAACAGTGGCCGCAATTGGCCACCGAGTTCACCGGCGTCACCGGTCGTCAGCCGATGCCGCCTCGCTGGGCTTTGGGCAACATCGCTTCCCGAATGGGCTACCACTCGCAAGCCGAGGTGGAGGAAGTGGTGGAAAAATACCTCGAAGACAACATCCCGCTCGACGCCGTGGTGCTTGATTTGTTCTGGTTCGGCCCCGACGTCAAAGGCCATGTCGGCAACCTCGACTGGTACCGCGACTCCTTCCCCGAACCCGAAAAAATGATGACCGACCTGAAACGCCACGGCGTGAAAACCGTGCTCATCACCGAGCCGTTTATTCTGAAAAATACCAAAACCTTCGACGAAGCCGCCCGCCTCGAACTGGTTGGAAAAACGGCCATCGGCAAGCCATACCTGTACGATTTTTACTTCGGCCACACGGCCCTGCTCGACGTGTTCAAACCCGAGACCAAGAACTGGTTTTGGGAAATTTACAAAAAACACACCCTGAGCGGCGTGGACGGCTGGTGGGGCGACCTCGGCGAACCGGAAATGCACCCCGATGACCTCCTGCATGTGAACGGACGCGCCGACCACGTACACAACCTGTACGGCCACGAGTGGGCCAAATTGGTGTTCGACGGCTACCGCAAGGATTTTCCCAAACGCCGCCCGCTCATCCTGATGCGCTCCGGTTTTGTGGGGTCGCAGCGCTACGGCATGATTCCCTGGTCGGGCGATGTGAACCGCTCCTGGGGCGGGCTGAAACCGCAGGTCGAGATCGCGCTCAGTATGGGCATGCAGGGTTTGGCGTACATGCACTCCGATCTTGGCGGTTTTGCGGGTAACTACCGCAGCGCCGAACTGTACACCCGTTGGTTGCAGTACGGCGTGTTCCAGCCGGTGTTCCGCACGCACGCCCAGGAAGACGTACCCGCCGAGCCGGTTTTTTGGGACGACAGCACCAAAAACATCGTGCGGCGCTACATTCAGTTGCGCTACGCCATGCTGCCCTACAATTACACCCTCCTGTGGGAAAACAGCACCACCGGCCTGCCCATGATGCGCCCGCTGAGTTACGTGGACGACGATCCAACCCTGCTCACCAACACCACAACATACCTCTGGGGCAACGATTTTCTCGTCAGCCCGGTGGTGGAAAAAGGCGCTACGACCCAAACCGTGCATTTCCCGAAAGGGGCCACCTGGCTGGATTACTGGACAGGTAAGTCCTGGTCCGGCGGCCAACCGGCGCAGGTGCCGGTGACGCTCCAGGATATTCCGGTGTACGTACGGGCAGGGGCGTTTGTGCCTATGTCGGAAAAAAAACTTGGCAACACGGAGGACTACGCCCCCAATTCGTTGGCCATTCACTACTACCACCACCCAACGGCCACTGCCGGCAAGGGCACCCTGTACGAAGACGACGGCATTACGCCCGATGCCTTTGCCGCCAATGCCTACTGGCAGGTGCAGTTTACGTCCACGTTTGCCGACGGCAAACTAACGCTGCGCAACCGCTCGTTCGGGTTTGATTATCCCGGAAAACCCAAGGTGCGCTCGCTCAAGTACGTCATTCACGGGCTGACGGCGCCGGTCAAAACGGTGAAACTGCTGCGCAAGGACGGCAAGGAGCGCCCCATCCCCGTCACCTGGAAGCCGGGAGATCCGCCGCTGGAGGTGTTCGTAGTGGAAGGCGAAGAGGTGGGCGTGGTGCTGGAGTGAGTTCAAGTTTCCTCCTCACTCAACCAGGCATTTACCTCCTCGGTGTTCAAAACATCGCTAAAGCCTTTGTTGAGAAGCCCGGCGCGTAGTTTTTTGTCGCCAGACCAAAGTTTGGCATCAAGTTGCCAGGCAAGGGCAAGAAAGGGAGCATCGTCAGGGTCAATTTCAGATAAAACTGCTTCGGCTTTATTCAGCAGGCTTTCGTCAAGAAGGGCTTCGCTGATAAACCGGATTTTGTGGGTAACCAGCCATTCGATTTCATCCAATTCTTCCGGCGGTAATTTGGTAATTTTCAACAACATGAGTCATCCCGAATTTTTGAAACGTTCCTTTTCACTCGGTGGTAGGAAATCATGAAATATTGGCCTCGGAGAGGCCTAATGTTGGTAGAAATGGATAGATCATGATCATGTCCGGGCCTCGGAGAGGCCTAACGTG
>JAEUUV010000183.1 GCA_016787285.1 Saprospiraceae bacterium
CAAAAGGGTTAAACTTTCTTTAAAGTAACCAACCCGCAAAAACGTACTTTTGGTTTTTCAGTTTGACCGATGTTACATTTGTTCGTCAGTTCAAAACCTACCTGAGATTTCGCCATGCGCAGACTAATCTTGCCGAGTATCATCGCCCTTTTCACCGTTGCGCTTTCGGCGCAGACGCTGCCGCGCAAGGGTGCGCAACTGGCACCTTCCACCCCTTCCAAAGCCCAAACCCTCACGCCGGCAGAAAACAGCGGCAAGCCGTCGGCAAACGCACGTGCTCAAAATACGGCCACCAAAACCCAAACCGGCCAGGAACAACCCCTCGAACAACCCCAGGCTCCGGGGCGAACCGGTCTGACGCCCAAGTCGCCAGCTGCTCCCAAAACTGTACCGGCCGTAATGCCCACCGCTCCTCAACCTAAAATGAACGAGCAGACCGTGCAAGTGCAGTGGCTTAGCATCGAAGAAGCGCTCGAACGCTCCAAAACTGAAAAGCGCAAAATTTTTATTGACGTGTACACCGACTGGTGCGGCTGGTGTAAACGTATGGACGAGTCCACATTTGTAGACCCCGCCGTAGCGGAATACCTGAACGCCAATTACTATCCGGTCAAGTTCAACGCCGAGCAACAGGAGGAGGTACTCTTCAATAGCAAAACATACACGTTTCGGAGAAACGGTTCGCGCGGCTATCACGAACTGGCTGCCGAATGGCTCAACAACCGCCTGAGTTTTCCGACTGTGGTGTTTCTGGATGAGACGCAAAACGTCATTCAACCGATTCCGGGTTATCTGGACGGAGCCAAATTAGAAACTATCCTCAACTACTTCGGCACCGACAGCCACAAGACCACGCCTTGGGAAACCTACGAGCGCAAGTTCACCAACAACCAGAAATAGGCTGCCGGCTCCAGGCTCTTCGTCGTTAGCCACACAAAAGTTCAGCACACGTGGCAGGCAATACCTTTGGTTCCATTTTTCGCGTCACCACCTTCGGCGAATCCCACGGGACGGCCATCGGGTGCGTGCTCGACGGCTGTCCGGCCGGACTGCACTTCGATCTCGATTTCATCCAGCACGAACTGGACCGCCGCCGTCCCGGTCAGAGCGCTATCGTCTCCCAACGCAAAGAGAGCGATACCGTGCAGGTGCTCAGCGGCGTGTTTGAGGGCAAAACCACCGGTACGCCCATCGCCCTGCTCATTCCAAACGAAGATCATCGCCCTGCCGACTACGACCACCTCGCCGCCGCATTCCGGCCCAGCCATGCCGATTACACGTGGCAAGCCAAATTTGGCCACCGCGACTACCGCGGCGGCGGCCGCAGCAGCGCCCGTGAAACCGCAGCCCGCGTAGCCGCCGGGGCAGTTGCCAAATTGTTTTTGAAAGAGCACGGCATCGAAATAGCCGCATACGTGAGCCAAATCGGCCACCTTTCTGTGACTGCTCCGTATTCCGAACTGGATTTGTCAAAAACCGAAAGCAACGACGTGCGCTGCCCCGACCCGGTCATGGCCGAAAAAATGATCCGTTTGATTCGGAAAGTGCGCAAGGCGGGCGACACCCTCGGCGGCATCGTCACCGGAGTCGTGCGCGGCTGTCCGCCCGGACTCGGCGAACCGGTTTTTGATAAACTTCACGCCGACCTCGGCAAGGCCATGCTCGGCATCAACGCGGTCAAAGGATTCGAATACGGCTCCGGTTTTGCCGGCGCCAAAATGCTCGGCAGCGAACACAACGATCTTTTCCTCCCGTTCCCCGCAAAACTCAAAACTCAAAACTCAAAACTCAAAACTGGAACGAACCATTCCGGTGGCATTCAGGGCGGCATTTCCAACGGCATGGACATTTATTTCCGCGTGGCCTTCAAGCCGGTGGCTACCATCATGCGTGATCAGGATTCCGTCAATGCCGCCGGCGAAGCGGTGGTGCTAAAAGGCAAAGGCAGGCATGATCCCTGCGTGGTGCCCCGAGCCGTACCTATCGTGGAGGCCATGGCTGCTTTAGTTCTGGCCGACCACTTGCTGCGGGCGCAGATCAGCCGAATTTAGCCAGTATTTCCTGCACACTGCGCACATACCCGCCACCAAACAGGTTGACGTGTACCAGCAGATAGTACAACTGGTAAATTTCCAAGCGTTTTTCAAATCCTTTTTCCAACGGCCAAGCCTCTTCATAAGCCGCATAAAACGCCGGATCGAAACCACCGAACAGGCGGCTCATGGCGAGGTCCATTTCCCTATGCGCAAACGAGGCGGCTGGGTCAATGAGCACCGGTTGGCCTTCAGTATTGCATAGGAAATTGCCGCTCCAGAGGTCGCCGTGCGTGAGTGCGGGCGGCTCCTGTGGGCAACGCCATGCGAGGTTTTGGCAAAGCCGGTCGAGTTGCCGCTCGGCATCGGCATCGAAATAACCCTGCTCGCGGGCGAGCAACATTTGCGGCCACAGCCGCTCTTCGGTGTAAAACTCCGCCCAGGTGTCGTGACGTGCATTGGCCTGCGGGAGCCGACCGATAAAGTTATCGTGTGCGAACCCGAAGCGAGCCGAGGTATTACCATGCAAGTTGGCCAGCCCCTGCCCGAAACGCTCCCAAAACAGCCGGTTCCGGTAGCCTGGACGCACATATTCCAGTATCAGATACCCATGGCCGTCTTCCGTACAGCCGTGCCCGAACACCTTGGGCGTGCGGATGCTTCGCGAAGCGCCAAGCAGCGCTAATCCCTGCGCTTCGGTGCGGAACATATCAGGCGCCGCTGCATCGGTATTGGTTTTCAAAAACCACTGACGACCATCGGCGGATTCGAGCAGGCAGGCGTAGTGGATGTCGCCGCCGCCGACGGGGCGCGTGGTATTGATTGTGGTTTGGAGACGAGACTCCAGGTGTGTGCGAAGTGAAAGAGGCAGGCTTGTCACTTTGTGCTTTGAGTTTGATATCGTCCGCGCTCTGGGTGAAAAACCGCTTGTTGTCCTTGTAGAGCGGACGGTTCCCTTCGGGATGATAAATGTCGCTTCACCCCCCGAATCGTTCCGCCAACTGTTTTTTCAGCGCCAGCATCTCGTCGCGCAACTGCGCTGCGGTGATAAAATCCAGGTCTTTGGCGGCCTTTTTCATACGCGTTTCCGTTTCGGCCACCATTTTTTCCAACTGGCTGCGCGTGGCATACGCCACCACCGGCTCGGCGGCAAGCGTGGCGGTTTCCGGCTCCACGTAGTATTTGGTTTGCTCCACACCGCGCACGTCAAGGATGCTGCGCTGCGCTCTGATTTCCTCTTTGCTTTTTGTCACGGTTCGAGGCGTGATGCCGTGCTCTTCGTTGTACGCCATCTGGACGGAGCGCCGCCGGGTGGTCTCGTCCATCGTGTTGCGCATGGAATCGGTGATCTTGTCGGCGTAAAAAATGACCAGACCGTTGGCATTGCGTGCGGCGCGGCCCGCCGTTTGCGTGAGCGAGCGCATGTTGCGCAAAAAACCCTCCTTGTCGGCATCGAGAATGGCCACCAGCGACACCTCGGGCATGTCGAGACCCTCGCGCAGAAGGTTGACCCCCACCAGCACGTCGTACTCGCCAAGGCGCAGGTCGCGGATGATCTCCACGCGCTCCAGCGTTTCCACCTCGCTGTGGATGTAGCGGCAGCGGATGTTCAGGCGCAGCAGGTAGGCTGTCAGTTCCTCGGCCATGCGCTTGGTGAGCGTGGTCACGAGCGTGCGCTCGTCCTGGGCCACGCGCTTTTGGATTTCCTCCATGAGGTCGTCAATCTGGTTCAGCGAGGGCCGCACCTCAATGGGCGGATCGAGCAGACCCGTGGGGCGCACGAGTTGTTCCACCACCACGCCCTCGGTTTTTTCCAGTTCATAATCGGCAGGTGTGGCGCTCACGAAAACGACCTGATTGATCAGCCCTTCAAATTCCTCGAAACTGAGCGGGCGGTTATCAATGGCCGATGGCAGGCGGAAGCCGTAGTTCACCAAACTCTGCTTGCGGGCGCGGTCGCCGCCCCACATGCCGCGCACTTGCGGGATGGTGACGTGGCTCTCGTCCACGATCATCAGGTAGTCGTCGGGGAAATAGTCGAGCAGGCAAAACGGGCGGGTACCCGGCTCGCGGCGGTCGAAAAAACGCGAGTAGTTTTCGATGCCGCTGCAATAGCCGAGTTCGCGGATCATTTCGATGTCGAAGGTCGTGCGTTCGCGGATGCGTCGGGCCTCCTGAAGCCGCCCTTCGGAGATGAAATATTTCTCCTGAGCGGCCATTTCGTCCTGAATGGCGTTCAGGATTTCGCTCAGGCGCTCCTTCGGCGCGATGTACAGGTTGGCCGGGAAAATGGCGGCCTCATCCATACTCGTCAAGCGTTTGCCGCTCTCCACTTCGAGGGTTTCGATGCTTTCGATCTCGTCGCCCCAGAAAATGACGCGGTAGCCCCAGTCGGCGTAGGGCAGGTTGATGTCCACGGTGTCGCCACGTACGCGGAAGGTGGCGCGGCCAAAATCCGTTTCCGTGCGGGAGTACAGGCTGTCGGTCAGGGCGTACAGAAAACTGGTTTTGGACAGTTTCATGCCTTTGTGAATGCGAATGATGCCGGTAGCGTAGTCCTCGGGGTTTCCCATGCCGTAGATGCACGACACCGAGGCTACGATGATGATGTCGCGCCGGCCCGAGAGCAGGGTGCTGGTGGCCTTGAGGCGCAGTTTGTCCACTAATTCGTTGATCTGCAAGTCTTTTTCGATGTAGGTGTCCGTCACCGAAATGTACGCCTCGGGCTGGTAGTAGTCGTAGTACGACACGAAATACTCCACGGC
>JAEUUV010000214.1 GCA_016787285.1 Saprospiraceae bacterium
GGAAAAAGCCATTCTTCAGGTGGCCAACTTCAATCAGGCGGTGTACCAGTTTTCGGTCACTGCGCTGCGCAATATCATCGGCCAGCACCTGCTGGATGAGGTTTTGAAAGAACGGGAACAAATCAACGCCACGCTGCAAAAGATGGTAGACAGCGCCACCGACCCCTGGGGCATTAAAATTGAAATGGTGGAAATGAAGGACGTGGAAATACCCGAATCCATGCAGCGGGCCATGGCCCGGGAAGCCGAAGCCATCCGGGAAAAGCGTGCCCGGATCATCAAAGCGGAGGCAGAACTGGAGTCGTCGCAAAAACTCTCGGAGGGCGCCGAACAAATTGCCAAAAACCCGATCGCACTCGAACTCCGGCGCATGCAAATGCTGTCGGAAATCGGCATTGACAACAACACGACTACCGTCATACTGATCCCGTCGGAATTTACCACCGCCGCAAAAGCATACAGTGATACCATTGCCGCGAAAAAACTGCCCTAACCGGAAAAAGTGCCGAATCTGTTCGGCATCGAGTGATACCCCCCAAACGTCTCCGGATAAATTAAGGCATCAATACGCGTTTATGCGGCTAACCCGGAATGGCAGACCATCCGGGCATGATCCAATTGCACACCAGCAGCAAGTTCGCAGCCATGCCCAGGCCTGGAAGACGGCATTCCAACCACCTGCGAAACCGGGCTGGGCGACACGAAGAACCTCCATAGATTTGCCCTCAAAAGCGTCCTCCATGTCGTCGGCCTTGCCCAAAATTGAGCTCCATGTGCATCTCGACTGCTCGCTCAGCTCCACCGTGGTACATCGGCTCCGCCCCGACATTGGCTTCGAGCGGTATCGGCAAACGTTCGTGGCGCCGCCCAAATGCACCGACTTGCGCGACTACCTCACCCGCGCGCTCAAGGGCATTGAGTTGATGCAAACGGCGGAGGCGCTGCGCTTGGTCACCCTGGACTTGTTCGACCAACTGCAGGCCGACAACGTGCTGTACGCGGAAATCCGTTTTGCGCCGCTGGAGCACCTGCGCGGGGGACTGGCGCCGGAGCAGGTCGTACAAACGGTGGCCGACGCTGTGCGGGAAGGCACGGCCCGAACGGGCATTCCGGCGGGCCTCCTCCTGTGTACGCTGCGTCACTACGCCGAGGCGCAAAGCCTCGACACTGCACGGCTGGCCGAGCGTTTTGCCGTGGCCGGTTTCGACATTGCCGGCGACGAGGCGGGCTATCCCGTGGACAACCACATCGCTGCCTTTCGACACGCCCATGCGAAAGGTATCCCATGCACAGCCCATGCCGGAGAGGCGCTCGGGGCCGACAGTATATGGGAGACGCTCCGGCATTTCGCGCCCCGGCGCATCGGGCACGGCGTGCGCTGTACGGAAGACCCTGCCCTGGTGGACTACCTGAAAAAACGCCGCATCCACCTCGAAGTGTGCCCGACCAGCAATGTGCAAACCAACGTGTACCCGACCATGGCCGGGCACCGCGTGGACGACCTGTACCGCTCCGGCCTCTCGCTCAGCATCAACTCCGATGCCCGCACCATATCCGATGCCACGCTGAACGGAGAATACCAGGCCCTGCGCGACGTTTTTGGCTGGGACGATCGGCACTTCCTCCACTGCAACCTCGAGGCCGTCGAACACGCCTTCGCGCCCGAAGCCCTGAAGGCCGGCTTGCGGCAGCGCTTGCGGCAGGCTTTTGAACACCCGGGGCCTGTTCGGCGCTGACACCGGGGGCGAGGTCTTCGACGCGCGTCCTGCATCTGGCCACCCACGGCTTCTTTTTCCCCGATCCGAAATCAACGTCGGCGAGGTTTGAAACCTCGCCGACGTTCGGCACCACCGAACCCGTCTTCAAACTATCCGAGCACCCCATGATCCCTTCCGGGCTGCGCAGGCGGAGATGCATGAGCGATTTGTAAAGCCATATTTGTGGGTAGGGTTTGTGCTGTTGGAGTAGACTCAAATACGCGGTCGGAAGTTCGGGCAAAAGAAAAATCCGGGCCGGATGCTTGCCTGTACAAGCCCTTCGTGGCGTATCATTGCGCTGCCCGCAACACGCGTCGCGCATCGTTCATCGCTCATCGCTACCGAAATGTCGAACCTGATCTACGGCCACCACCCGGTGGTAGAAGCCATAAACGCCGGAATGCCGGTGGAAAAAGTGCTGTTCCAGCAGGGCCTGCGCGGCGAACTGGAGAAGGAAATCCGCCACCTGACCAAGGCGCACGACATTCCCCTGCAAGTAGTACCGGTGGAAAAACTGAACAAATTAGTACGCGGCAACCACCAGGGTGTTGTCGCCTGGACGGCGCTGGTGGCGTTCCGAAATCTGGAGGACGTGCTGCCGGCCATCCTGGAGCGCGGCGAAACACCTCTGTTGCTCCTGCTCGACGGCATCACCGATGTACGCAACTTCGGCGCCATTTGCCGCTCGGCAGAATGTGCGGGCGTGCATGCCGTGGTGGTGCCGCAATCCGGCTCGGCACCCGCCAACGAGGACGCGATGAAAGCCTCCGCCGGCGCCCTGGCCCGCATCCCGCTGTGCCGTGTGCGCAGCATGTACTCCACGGTGGAATGGCTCCAGCAGTCCGACGTGCAGGTGGTGGCTACCGCCCTTTCCGACAGATCCAAACCTATCTTCGAGGTGGATTTTACCGGCCCCACGGCCATTCTGCTCGGCCCGGAAGGTGAGGGGTTGGCGCCCAAACTCATCCGCATGTCCGACGCGGTGGCACGCATCCCGCAGGCCACAGATTTCGACTCGTACAATGTGAGCGTGGCGGCAGGGATTGCGGTGTATGAGGTATTGCGGCAGCGGGGAACCACCCTCGGAGACGACGCATAGGCGCAGCGTTTTTGATAAAAATGAACGCAGTGTCTCGCGGTGAAAAACGCTCACGCCCCCAACACCTCCAAAAACTCATTCAAAATCATCGCCGTGGCGCCCCACACCATACGCCCATCCACGTCAAAATACGGCACGTTTTTGATGACTAACCCTTCCGAACCTACACGCACATCCGACGTTTTTCGGGCGTCGGCCGCGTGAAAAACAGAAAGGGCAGGGGTCAGGATGTGCGCTACTTCGCCGGGCTGCGGACGGAAATCCGCCGGGCCGTGCAGCACGCCCACGAAAGGGTGTACCAGAAAATTGCTGACCGGGATGTACAGT